>NZ_MAON01000001.1:0-70101 GCF_001922505.1 Staphylococcus sp. MB377
CACTTCATCTGAAAAATTTAGATTTTTATCTTTAATTCTTAATGTATTTAATATAGACTTACACATAGGCGCATTACCTTTCTTTTTTATTTTGTTTGGTAGCTAATAATTATAGAGGTAATTGCGCCATTTTTGTATTCAAACATAAAAATTGGACTGATGATTTTTAGTCATCAGTCCAATTTATTATAGAGCCGAAAAAGTTGGTGATATAGGTTAAATTAACCGATAGAGCCTTCCATTTCGAATTTAATTAAACGGTTCATTTCTACTGCATATTCCATTGGTAATTCTTTAGTGAATGGTTCAATAAAGCCCATAACGATCATTTCTGTCGCTTCTTCTTCTGAAATACCACGGCTCATTAAGTAGAATAATTGTTCTTCTGATACTTTAGAAACTTTCGCTTCATGTTCTAATGAAATATTGTCATTGAATACTTCATTATAAGGAATAGTATCTGAAGTAGATTCGTTATCTAAAATTAAAGTATCACATTCAATATTAGAACGTGCACCTTTCGCTTTACGTCCGAAGTGAACGATACCACGATAGATAACTTTACCACCATTTTTAGAAATAGATTTAGATACGATTGTTGAAGATGTGTTTGGTGCTTTATGAATCATTTTAGCACCAGCATCTTGTACTTGACCTTTACCAGCAAAGGCGATAGATAATGTACTACCTTTCGCACCTTCACCTAAAAGAACACAGTTTGGATATTTCATCGTTAACTTAGAACCTAAGTTGCCGTCAACCCATTCCATGTTACCATTCTCATGAACAAACGTACGTTTTGTAACTAAGTTATAAACGTTGTTAGCCCAGTTTTGAATTGTAGTATAACGTACGTGTGCATCTTTATGAACGATGATTTCAACTACTGCTGAGTGTAATGAACTTGTTGTATAAACAGGTGCAGTACAACCTTCAACGTAGTTTACTGAAGCACCTTCATCAGCAATAATTAATGTACGTTCGAATTGACCCATGTTCTCAGAGTTAATACGGAAGTATGCTTGTAATGGTGTATCTAATTTAACATTCTTAGGTACATAGATGAATGAACCACCTGACCATACTGCTGAGTTTAATGCTGCGAATTTGTTATCAGCTGCTGGAACAACAGAAGCAAAGTATTCTTTAAATAGTTCTTCGTTTTCACGTAAAGCACTATCAGTATCTTTAAAGATGATACCTTTTTCTTCTAATTCTTTTTCCATATTATGATATACAACTTCTGATTCATATTGAGCAGAAACACCTGCTAAATATTTTTGTTCAGCTTCTGGAATACCTAATTTATCAAATGTACGTTTAATTTCTTCAGGCACCTCGTCCCATGAACGTTGAGTATGCTCTGAAGGTTTAACGTAGTATGTGATGTCATCAAAGTTTAATTCTGATAAATCGCCACCCCATTGAGGCATTGGCATTTTGTAGAATAATTTTAAAGCTTTTAATCTGAAGTCGAGCATCCATTCAGGCTCTTCCTTCATTTTTGAAATTTCTCTAACGATATTTTCTGTTAAACCACGTTCTGATCTGAAAATGGAAACATCCTCATCGTGGAAACCATATTTATAATCTCCAACATCAGGTGCTTTTTTAGCCATTTCAATCACTCCTTAAATATATTTAAAACGACGTGCGTGAGATTTTTAATATTCATTATTGTCTATTGCCATTGTAACAATATGCAACCTTCATAAAAAGTCAAAAGTGTAAAAAGTTAAAGTTGGACTTTAGAAATTGCTATCTATCATCACTATAAAGTTTCACATACGACTAAAGTTTACTCTTCTGTCGTCCCTTCTGCTTTACCTTCCTTTTCAACTGTTCCTTTTTCAAGTGCTTTCCAGGCTAATGTTGCACACTTGATGCGTGCTGGGAATTGAGATACACCTTGTAGTGCTTCAATATCTCCCATTTCTTCAGTGATTACATAGTCTTCACCAAGCATCATCTTAGTAAATTCTTGACTCATTTGCATTGCTTCACCTAGAGAATGACCTTTTACAGCTTCAGTCATCATAGATGCACTAGACATCGAAATAGAACAACCTTCTCCTTCGAATTTAGCATCATTAATAATGCCATTTTCAATATCAAACGTTAATCTGATACGATCACCACAAGTAGGATTGTTCATGTCTACAGTCATTGAGCCATTGTCCAAAACGCCTTTATTTCTAGGATTCTTATAATGATCCATAATTACAGATCGATAAAGTTGATCTAAATTATTAAAATTCATAAGAGAAAAACTCCTTCGTTTGTTTCAATGCTTCAACAAGTTGGTCTACATCTTCTTTAGTATTGTATACATAGAAGCTTGCACGTGCAGTAGATGATACATTCAACCATTTCATTAACGGTTGTGCACAATGGTGTCCAGCTCTTACAGCAACACCTTCTGTATCTACTGCTGTAGCAACATCATGTGGATGGATATCAGCCAAATTAAATGTGATAACACCGGCACGACGTTCTTTTGGAGGACCATAAATTTCAAGTCCTTCAATAGATGACATTTGTTCATAGGCGTATTCTGTTAATGCTTTTTCATGTTCATGAATAACATCAAAGCCTAATTTCTCAATGTAGCGAATGGCTTCACCTAATCCAATTGCTTGAGCGATAATAGGTGTACCAGCTTCAAATTTAGTAGGTAAATCTGCCCATGTAGCGTCATATTTACTTACAAAGTCAATCATATCTCCACCAAATTCAACTGGTTCCATTTCTTTTAATAAATCACGTTTACCATATAACACACCGATGCCAGTAGGTCCTAACATTTTATGACCACTGAAACTGAAGAAATCAGCGTCTAAATCTTGAACGTCTATTTTCATGTGAGGTGCTGATTGTGCACCATCGACACTAATAATTGCACCATGCTCATGGGCAACTTTAGCAATTTCTTTGACATCATTAATTGTACCTAACACATTAGACACATGTGCTATTGCTACAATTTTAGTATTATCATTTATTGTCGCTTTAACATCCTCAAGTCTTAATTCACCCTCATCTGTCATTGGAATGAATTTTAATGAGGCATTTTTACGTTTAGCTAATTGTTGCCATGGAACAATATTGGCATGGTGTTCCATTTCAGTAACAACTATTTCGTCGCCTTCTTCAACATTGGCATCTCCGTAACTGCGCGCAACAATATTGATTGCTGCAGTTGTTCCTCTAGTAAAGATGACTTCTTCAAAGTATTTAGCGTTAATGAAACGTCTTACAGTCTCACGAGCACCTTCGTATCCGTCAGTAGCAAGTGAACCAAGTGTATGAACACCACGGTGTACATTTGAATTATAACGTTTATAATAATCATCCAATACGTTCAACACTTGAACAGGTGTTTGACTGGTAGCTGTAGAATCCAGGTATGCTAATCTTTTTCCATTAACTTTTTGATCTAATATTGGAAAATCTTTGATGATTTCCTCAACATTTAATGAAGTTTCGGCCACTTTTTTCACGACCTTTCTAATATTAAAAATCTCTTTTAGATTTATATGTTTATTTATTTACTTTAAGTTCAATTACTTCTCTTAATTGACGTTTAACGTCTTCAATTGGTAATTCACGCACTACAGGATCTAAGAAACCATGAATTACTAATCGTTCAGCTTCTTTTTGAGAAATACCACGACTCATTAAGTAGTAAAGTTGCTCAGGGTCAACTCGGCCAACAGACGCTGCGTGTCCTGCTTCTACATCATCTTCATCAATTAATAAGATTGGATTGGCATCGCCTCTTGCATTCTCAGAAAGCATTAAGACACGTGACTCTTGGTTAGCGATAGATTTTGTACCACCATGTTTAATATATCCAATACCATTAAATACAGATGATGCATTTTCACGCATAACACCGTGTTTTAAGATGTAACCATTAGTTTCTTTACCATATTGAACAATTTTAGATGTTAAGTTGATTTTTTGGTCACCTGTACCGACAACAACTGATTTAAGTTCACTTGTTGAACGGTCACCAATTAAATTAGTTGTATTATCAATGATTTGATTACCTTCATTCATTAGACCTAATGCCCAATTGATTGATGCATCTGCAACAGTAGTACCACGACGAATGATATGACCAGTAAATCCTTTATCTAAATAGTCAACTGAGCCATAAGTGATATTTGAATTAGCACCGGCAATAACTTCTGAAACAATATTTAATTGGTTACCTTCACCACTTGCAGTTGATAAATAGTTCTCAACATACGTTACTTCAGCGCTTTCCTCAGTAACAATGATCACGTGGTTAAAGAAACTAGCATTATCATCATCATGTAACACAACATATTGAATTGGATCTTCAACAACTACATTTTTAGGCACATAAACAAACACGCCACCATTAATTAAAGCTGTATGCAATGCAGTTAAACGATGTTCATCAACACTCACTGCATCTGTCATTAAATATTTTTGAACTAACTCCCCGTGATTAATTAAAGCTTCTGATAATCCTTCAATTATCACGCCATTTTTTTGTGCTTGATCTGATACTTGAGTATAAGCTAAAGCATTATTATGTTGAACAACTAAATTTTTAGTGTTTTCAACGTCTATAATTTTTTTAATAGCTTCTGGAAGCTCTGATAAATTACTGAAAGATTGACCTTTAACTTCATGTTGTTTAAATGAATCAAAGTCCCATTTTCTTAATTTAGTTTTATCTGGTTTTGGCATTTCTAAAGTTTCTGTTAATTTCAACGCTTTTTGACGTAACTCAGTCATCCAAGAAGGTTCATTGTGCGCTTTAGAATAATCAACAAGTTGTTCCTCAGAAATGTTTAAAGTTTCAGTTGTCATAACTCTCTTTTCCTCCTACTTGATGAAAAATTTTAGCGACTGTAGATATTTCGTATACTTAAATGATTAAGTTTATACGATGTCTAAGTCTCACATATTTAATCGTTGATATTAATGCAATGTTTCACATTAACACCATATTTCTAGTTTCATCATTTAAAATAAACGATTGCTAGATTATTCTTTAGCACCGAATTCTTCTTTAACCCATTCATAACCTTCTTCTTCAAGACGTTTAGCTAGTTCAGGACCTCCTGATTTAACTACTTTACCACCGTACATAACATGTACTTTGTCTGGTGTGATGTAGTTTAATAAACGTTGATAGTGTGTAATCATTAAAGCACCAAATTCTTCGCCACGCATTTCGTTGATACCTTTAGATACAACTTTTAATGCGTCAATGTCTAAACCTGAGTCGATTTCATCTAGGATGGCAAATTTTGGTTCTAACATCATTAATTGTAAGATTTCGTTACGTTTTTTCTCACCGCCAGAGAAACCTTCATTTAAGTAACGTTGTGCCATATCTTTATCGATATCTAAGAAATCCATTTCTTTATCTAATTTTTTGATAAATTGCATTAAGTTGATTTCTTGTCCTTCTTCACGTTTCGCGTTAATAGCTGAACGCATGAAGTCAGCATTTGTCACACCAGTAATTTCTGATGGATATTGCATTGCTAAGAACAGACCAGCTTTTGCTCTTTCATCAACTTCTAATTCTAAAATATTAACGCCATCTAGTAACACTTCACCTTGAGTTACTTCGTATGATGGATGTCCCATAATCGCTGATGATAATGTTGATTTACCAGTACCATTTGGTCCCATAATTGCATGTATTTCACCTGTATTAATAGTTAAATTAACACCTTTTAAAATTTCTTTATCTTCAATAGACACATGTAGGTCTTTAATTTCTAATGTTGATGACATTTATATTCCCTCCGTAAAATATAAAGTTTTCTTAACTAGTTTATAATAATTTTAATTTGTAGTCAAAAAGACTTTGTGTACTTTAATACACTTCATTATAACGTAAATAGACCTTAATATAAACTTATTAAAACTCTAAATTATAGTGATTATCTATCTAAAATAATTTTTATTTGATACTCAATTTTTTCTCGCAACTGATAATCAAAGGCTTATTGTTCTCAATAGAAATATTTCCGACACAAATGTTATTAATTTAGCGCGATTTTTATAAAAATTATATTTTTACAAACTGAATATTTTATAATTATTCAAAATTCTGTTATGATGCTATTTAATTGAAAGGAGACATTCATGCAAAATTTTAAATGGATAAATATATTAAAAGGGTTTGGTATGGGAACAAGCGATTTAGTTCCTGGAATAAGTGGAGGAACCATTGCCTTACTATTAGGCATATATGATGGATTCATTTCTTCAATTAGTGGCTTATTCTCAAAACGATTTTGGCCTAGTTTAAAGTTTTTACTTCCTATTTTAATAGGTATGGCTTTAGCTGTCGGTATATTAAGTAATCTAATCAATTATTTATTAGAACATCACCAAGTAATTACTATGTTCTTCTTTACCGGTTTAATTATTGGTATCATCCCTTATTTACTAAGAACTGCGAAATTTAATAAAACGTTTAAAGCAAAACATTATAGCATTATGGTAGTAGGCATTATCATTTTAGTAGTAATTACATTAATGAATTCAAGTAATCAAAGTGCTGATACATCACTAGATTTATCATTCGGTCTTATTATTAAATATTTCTTAGCTGGTGCGTGTGCTTCAAGCGCAATGTTATTACCTGGTATTTCCGGATCGTTTATGCTACTAATATTTGGTGCTTATGGAACAATTATGTTAGCCATTGCTGATTTAGTTAAATTGAATTTCGATGGCCTACCATTATTAATTGTTGTAGGATTAGGTGTATTAGCAGGGTTTTTATTATCAAGTCGTATTATTAAATACTTCTTACATCATCATTTCTATACCACATTCGCATTAATAACTGGATTCGTTATCGGCTCCATATATGCTGTATTCCCTGGTCTTCCTCAAACTGGTATTGAGTGGACACTTTCGATCATCACTTTAATCATTGGATTTGCAGCTAGTTATTGGATTGGTCAAATTACTGATGATAATGTGTAATTAATTTTAAAATATTATATAAATATTTATAATGAAACGGACCCATAAGGTTAATCTAATGGGCCCGTTTTTCTGTTAAATTAAAATTCATTTTAAATTGAAAGCGCAAGTGCTGAGCACTTACGCTTTGTGATATAGACAAATTATTTGTTATCGTTATTACCTTTTACTTTATCGATAAGGTCGTTAGCTTTATTTTTAACGTTTTCAACTGCTTCTTTGGCTTTACCAGAAGCTTTATCGTTTTGACCTTCTTTTTCTAAATCTTTATTGTCAGTTACGTTACCAACAGTTTCTTTTAAGTTACCTTTTGCTTGTTCAAATTTATCTTCAGCCATTTAAAATTCCTCCTTGATTGTCTGTATCTTTACTTAATGATTACATACCCCTATAATCTTATCATTAAACACCTTATTCATAAATTTTATATATTATAGAATATTTTCATTCTATTGAATAATTCTTATATAATGACACTGTAACAATAAAATTAAAGGGGGTATATGATGAAATTTATTAATTTTACCGCTATGACTGAAAGTGGTTTAACTAAAAAAGTAAATCGCTTTTTAGAGGAGAATCCGTATATCGAAGTTATTAAATTTGATTATACAATGGGATCTGGTAGACAAGGCATCGGTATATTGTATAAGGACAGAAAATCTTTCTAAATAATAGAAACTCCGTAATCAAAATGGTTACGGAGTTTCTTTCATTATTATTTTGCTGGTACAACTGCACCTTTATATTTGTCTTTAATGAAATCTTGGATTTCTTTAGATTGTAACACTTCAATTAAAGCTTTAATTTTTTCATCATCTTTATGTCCTTTTTGAACTGCGATTAAGTTAGCATAAGGGTTGTTATTTGGTTTTTCAATAGCAATTGAATCTTTTTGAGGGCTTAAGCCTTGATCAATCGCATAGTTAGAGTTGATGATTGCAGCATCTACATCTTCATTTTGATAGATTTTTGGAAGATATTCTGCTGATTGTTTACTGTTGAATTTAATGTCTTTTTTGTTTTCAGTGATATCTTCGAATTTAGCATCTTCGATTTTTACACCTTTTTTAATTTTAATTAATCCTTCATCAACAAAGAATTTTAAGAAACGTCCTTGTTCAGCTGGGTTATTTGATACATAAACTGTTGCACCTTTAGGAAGGTCTTTTAAACTTTTATATTTTTTAGAGTAAACAGCCATTGGTTCTAAGTGAACTTTACCTGCGTCTTCAATTTTGTATCCTTTTTCTTTACTTTCAGTTTTTAAATAAGGTACATGTTGGAAATAGTTAGCATCCAATTCACCTTTATCTAATAATTTGTTTGGCGTAGTGTAATCATTAATTGTTTTAATTTCTAAGTCATAGTCTTTCTTTTTAAGTAAAGGTTTAGCCTTTTCAAGAATTTCAGCGTGAGGTGCTGGAGATGCGCCTACAACAATTTTTTTATCTTTATCCCCACTACCATTACCACAAGCTGCTAAAACGACTGTTAATGTTAATACTAAAAATAAGCTTAAAAGTTTTTTCATTGAATCATTCCTCTTTTCTTTTAGCGTTTGTCAATTTTATTTGTAATCCAATCCCCAATAAATTGAATTATAAATACGATAATTAAAATAAATACAGTTGAAACTAAAATGACATCGTTTTGGTTACGAGTGAAACCTGTTAAGTAAGCTAAGTTACCTAAACCACCTGCACCAATTACACCTGCAATTGCAGTAGAACCAACTAATGCGATTGCTGTTACAGTAATACCTGAAACTAGTGCTGGCATTGCCTCAGGTAGTAATACTTTTCGGACAACTGTCCAAGTACTAGCTCCCATTGACCAAGCCGCTTCGATAACACCTTTATCTATTTCTTTGAAGGCAATTTCTACTAATCTTGCATAGAATGGTGCTGCACCAATAACTAGAGCTGGTAAGGCACCAGTTGGACCACTTATTGTTCCAAGGATCACACTTGTAAATGGAATTAATAACAAGATTAAAATGATAAATGGAATCGCTCGGAATAAGTTAACAATAAATGAAACGATGCTATAAAAGACTCTAGCACCTTTAGAATTACTCTTAGCTGATAAGAATAATAATACTCCTAAAATCAATCCAAAAATAAATGCGAAAATAGTTGAAACTACAGTCATATATAATGTTTCATAAATGGCTTGCCATACTTCAGGCCATTGGACGTTAGGCATTGTAATCATCTCTTTAAAAATATCACCATAAGATTTATCCATGCTTAACCACCTCCACATTTACATGTTGCTGATGTAAATCTTCTTTAAATGTCTCAAACTCTGTTTCAGCAATATGTGGAATATGAACCACCAAGAACCCGACAGAACCACCACGGGTATTTTTTATGTTTGCTTCAAGAATATTTATATCAATGTTATGCGTTTTACTTATGTAAGATACAACTGGTTCAGTCGTATTACCACCATTGAAATTAAGTCTAACAATGTATGCATCTGAATCTAATGGTTCTAGATGTTTGATTGATTCTTCAAAATCATCATCCAAATCATCTTTCACAAATCGTCTTGTAACTTCATGTTGTGGATTTTCAAATACTTGCGTTACTTTACCTTGCTCAATTACACGTCCACTTTCCATAACGGCTACTTCATCACAAACACGTCTGATAACATGCATTTCATGAGTGATAATCACGATTGTAAGGTTTTCACGTTCTTTAATTTTTAGCAGTAGGTCTAAAATCTCATCTGTTGTTTGTGGATCTAATGCGCTTGTAGCTTCGTCACATAAGAGGACGTCAGGTTCATTAGCCAAAGCTCTTGCAATACCCACACGTTGTTTCTGCCCACCTGATAATTCTGATGGATAAGCATTTTCTCTGCCATTTAAACCAACAAGGTTAATTAATTCTTTCGCCCTTTCATTTGCTTTGGTTTTAGAATACCCTGCAATTTCTAGTGGGAACGTGATATTTCGAAGTACTGTTCGTGACCATAATAAATTAAAGTGTTGGAATACCATACTTACTTTTTGTCGTTTTCTTCTTAATTCTGCTTTTGAAAGTTTGTTAATATTATCGCCATCTATAATAATATCGCCAGAAGTAGGTTCTTCTAAATTATTGAACATTCTGATTAACGTACTTTTACCAGCACCAGAGAATCCGATAACTCCGAAAATAGAGCCCGTTTCTATATTTAAGTTAACGTTATCAACTGCTAGTACATCTTTATCTTTAGTGTGATAACGTTTTACAACTTGATTTAACTCAATCACGTTTAGTGCCTCCTTAAAAATCATTATGTAATTAAAAAATGCTTTCTCACTTTAGCAAAGTTGAGAAAGCATTGATTCATCTTTCTCTCATCTTCTAAAGTAATCAACTTTATGTGAATTGGCACCATTTCTATAACTAGACGGTTGCCGGGCTTCATAGGGCACATCCCTCCACCTCTCTTGATAAGAATTTTCGCACTATTTAATTAATTTATATCCTACCATTGCACTATAATTTCGTCAATAATTATTTTAACTTTTCTAACAAATAAGGAACAGATTGAAAAGCATAGATTCTATCTATTTCTATATCTTTATTCATTACTATTAGAACAGGAACTGACATAATTTTGTTACGCTCACTATATTTAGGATGGTAATTCAAATCGATTTTTTTAACGGGTAATTGTAGTATTTCATTCGCAATATCTAGCATTCGCTCTGACATTTTACAAGTACCACACATCGGTGTGTATCCAAAAATTAAATGTTTTTCTTTATTAAAATTCTCACAAATATCTTCTATTTCTACAGATTTACTCATGCATGATTACTAACCTTTCAGTCGTTAAATTAGGAATTAGACGTTTCTCTTTACGAACTGTAAAACCATGTTTACTCAATACATGCGCAAGATAATTCTTTGGGCATCTAGCTACCTCACAAAATGTTTTATCCACATAGATATGTTCACATTCGCTAAGATGACGTTTAAACCATTTTCTTATCTTTTCACCTTCATCATCTGAGTCTGCTAGAACAAAGACTTGCTTATCATATAATGTTTCAATCATGTCATCTAATTTATCAATACTCATTGTACCATGCGTACAAATAATATTTATAGGTTCAGCGATGACTTGTTGTACTCTCTTCTTATCAGATTTGCCTTCAACAATAATAACTTTATTTAAAATTGCCATGATAATCCACCTTCTAAGTCGATAATAAACAATCAGTTACTTTTTCACAGAACGCTAATAGATTAAACATTATTTACGATTACTTAACATTTTATATCAACAAAGTATAAATTTTAAAATTTGTTGATTAATATTTACAAAAAATAGGCAAAATAAAAACTCCATGACCGCAATCAAGGAGTTTAAATTAATTATTCACCAATCATTTCTTTGTATTGATCAGCTGATAATAAATCATCTAATTGGCTTTCATCGCTAAGTTCAACTTTAACCATCCATGCTTTCTCATATGGTGATTCGTTAACAAACTCAGGACTATCTTCTAATTCTTCATTTGATTCAACAACTTTACCAGATACTGGCGCATATAATTCAGAAACAGTTTTAACTGATTCTACACTACCAAAAGTATCCCCTTCGTTGATTTCGTCATCAACTTCTGGTAATTCAACGAATACGATATCACCTAATTCACCTTGTGCGTATTCAGTAATACCAATTGTTACTGTGTTGCCTTCAACTTTTACCCATTCATGTTCTTTAGAATATTTTAATTCGCTCGGTACTGCCACGAGAATCCCCTCCTAAAATTAATTACAATTTAATGATGCCATACCGTAAGTTTTCATTCAACTATTAAAACAAAAAGTTACAATAATTTATATAATTAGAATTTGTAATTTTAAACTATAACCAAATTTCTTTGTATTGATCTTCTTTAAATCCTAATGTGATATTATCTCCAGCAATAGCTAATGGTCGTTTAACTAACATGCCATCTGAAGCTAATAAATTTAATTTTTCATCAGTTGATAAATCTTTTAATTTATCTTTTAACCCTAGTTCTTTATATTTAGCACCATGGGTATTAAATAATTTATTAACCTCTACACCTGTTTTATCGATAATTTCTTCAAACTCTTTTTTAGTTGGTGTGTGTTGTACAATATCAATTGGTTCGTAACTTACGCCATGTGTATCTAAAAATTTTGCGGCTTTTTTACAAGTTGTGCAATTTGAATATTGATAAAATTTAATCATTCAGATGTAACCTCCTATTCTGTCTTAATTTAAATATATCAGATAATCTATGTAAACGCTCTATATTTTAAGCTTAATTTTTCAATTAAAGGAAATTATTCGTTATAATACATTTAGTAATTATCTAAAGGAGCGTTTATTATGCAAAGTATTAATACAACTGATGCGTTTAAATCAACAATTGAAAGCGACAAACCAGTTATCGTAAAATTTGAAGCTGGTTGGTGTCCTGATTGTAAATCTATGGACATGTGGATTGATCCAATCGTCGAAAAATATAATGACTATGATTGGTATACTGTTAACCGTGATGAACTCGAAGATGTAGCTGCAGATAATGATGTAATGGGTATTCCTAGCTTATTAGTATTTGAAAATGGCAATAAACTTGCGCATTTACACTCTGCTAATGCTAAATCACCTGAACAAGTAGAATCATTCTTATCAGAAACATTTAATAAATAGGATATAGAATAGTTATCTAATTTGAAAAATTAATTTGATGATACTATTCTGGCATAGATGACTAGAACTGAATAAAGTTTGTTATAGATGCTTTCTCAGTTCTGTTAGCTATGCCCGTGTAATAATAAAGACGGTTGAGACATTTATTTGTCCAGCCGTCTTTATTAATTCTAGTATTTTGAAATTAAATGTTTGTTTTTACGCAGTGCTTTTGGTGGCACTTCTTCTAAATCTGTTAGGTAAAGGAAACCTGCAATGACTTCATCTCCATGAACGCCAAATACCTTACGAACTTTTGGTTCAAAAATGTATGGTGGTGTCTTCCAACATGTACCAATTCCTTGTTCATGTAATAGCAGCATTAAGTTTTGAGCATACGCACCCATTGCAAAAAAGTTTTCACGATTTTGTCGTTGTCTTGGGTCAGTTTTAAGTACTAACACTAACATACCACCAAGATTAGTCACATTATTATAATGATCTTCTTGTTTCTCAGGATGATTTGGAAATGCAAAATGCGTTACATCTCTGCTCATTTCACCTAATCTATCTTTGGCTATATGGATAATTCTCCATGGTTCTCGCATGCCATGGTTTGGAGCATCTGCAGCTTTTTCAATCGCTTGATAAAGCTTATCATCATCTATTGTCATATCATGTTTGAATTTCTTTATACTTCTTCTTGAAGCAATTGCCTCTTGTAATTCCACAATTATCGCTCCTTATTGTTGATAACTCTTCTCAATTATAAAACCTTTACCTCTTAATTTCAAATGTATTTTAATGATTACTATAAAATAATAGTTGTTGTTTTAAAGTTTTAACATGTATTTGTCCAGGCGCTTGGGGCTCACCTAAACATCCATAGGATACAGTGCCTCCAAACACACCTTGAGCTGTTCTACTAACTAAGCCAACACTAGACATAGAAATACCAATCACCTTAGCATCAAGAGTGTCGGCACTTGTTGCTACCGCTTCAAGCAATGTAGCTACGTCTTCTTTGTCTTGTGGCATGACAGCTATTTTGACATAATCAGGGTTTAATTGATTCATTTTATAATATGTGAATTTTAAAATATCTATATCAGGTGTTTCTTGAAAATTATGATAAGATACAACAACTTGTTTATTATATCGATGTGCTAGATCAATTAAATCACGATGCGTGAAAACATCAAGATCACTATCCCATTCAATATCGATCATTTGGCAATGATGATTTTTAATAATTTCTTTTAATAATGTCATGTATGCTTCATATGTCATTTCACCTTTACCGCCTTGTGAGACCGTGCGATACGTTACCAAGACGTTAGCGTTTATATTTAATTCTTGTAGTTGTTCTAAATTGGATTTAAGCAATTCAAGATGTCGACTTTCCCATTGGTCAATTCGTAATTCGATTATATCAATATCATTACTATATTCTTTGATATTATTTATTGTTAATGTATCCAGTAATTGATTGGGAGCAACTGTGGCAGCCACTTCAACATTCGTCATAATGATCCCTTCTTCCTCAATTTAACTTGTATTTATTTTAAACTATTGGCCGTCTCTCTCCAACCTTGAGTAACTTACTTTTCAATAAAATTAATATTCAATGATTTAAAATTATGTAAATGGGTAAATAATAAATGCATACAAATTTAGGAGGTAATAATAATGGCAGTTCAATATGAAACAAAAGCTACTAACGTTGGTGGACGTAAAGGACATGTAAACACTGACGATAATGCAATAAACGTAGATGTATTACCACCACAACAAGCGGACGGAAACGCAACTAACCCTGAGCAATTATTTGCTGCTGGTTACGCTTCATGTTTCAATGGTGCGTTCGATCTTATTTTAAAACAAAATAAAGTACGTGACGCTGAACCAGAAGTTACTTTAACTGTTCGCCTTGAAGACGATCCTGATGCGGAAAGCCCAAAATTAAGCGTAGCGATTGATGCTAAAGTTAAAAATGTATTGTCTCAAGAAGACGCTGAAAAATATTTACAAGATGCACACGAATTCTGCCCATATTCTAAAGCAACTCGTGGTAACATCGATGTTGATTTAAATGTTCAAGTAGTAGATTAAATTTATATATAAAATAAATATGTGATTATTTTTAATCATATACTAATTATTAGACACAAAAATCTTTTCACGGATTTTTGTGTTTTCTTTTTTTGTGAATTTTTTAAATTTAAGTTATTCTATAAATACAGTAAATAATTAACTTTATAAAACATTTATACATATTAAAACTCAAATAGTTTTTTATAAAATCATTTATATACCAAGTTTTTTGATTTTAACCTATTATATATATAAGTAAGAAACATTAAACTATGACAGTTATGGGAGGACATGATGACTAATATTCGTATACTAAATCAAAATGATTTAGACCATTATACTCAACTCTTATTCAGCAACACGCACACTTATTCGTGGGACAAAGCCTATTTAGAAAATCTTTCAAACGATGATCTTAAACAAATGCTATCCGATGAAGATGAATTTTGTAATATTATCGGTGCTTTTAAAGATGATAAACTCGTAGCATGTGTTACTTTGCGTCAATTAAAGCAAGTTGGAAGTTCGCACAAAGCTATGATAGAGAATTTATTTTTACTTGATAAAAAAGATGAAAGTACGATTTTAAATTTAATGCAATTTGCTATAGATCACGCTAAATCTCGCAATATTGAAAAATTGATGACTTGCGTAACTTCTAATAACATTAGTGGCAAAATCTTTTTCTCATCTATAGGATTTGAAACTTTGGGTCTCGAATCGAAGTCTTCAAAAATTGGTGACGAATATTTCGATGTTCATTGGCTGTTGTATGATATCGTTTAATCCCCTATTTTAACTATACTATTAAAAATTTTTCTCCAGACATTTAATTTATAGCCACTATAATAATTGATATATTCTAAATTTTCAGATTTTGTAAAATTTAAAAATACTTAAGTCTAAGGGGATAAAATTGTTACAAGCTATTTTTCATGGAGTATTGTTAGCTATAGGCTTAATACTACCATTAGGCGCTCAAAACATATTTGTTTTTGACCAAGGCGCTAACCAAACGAAATTTAGGCGTGCACTTCCTGCTGTTATTACAGCTGGTTTATGTGATTCTTTACTCATCATACTAGCAGTGGTTGGCGTGTCCCTTATACTTATGTCATTTCCAATACTTCAAATGATTGTTTACATAATAGGATTAGTATTTCTACTTTATATGGCGTGGGCATTGTGGCATGAACAAAGTAGTGATATTGATTTGCAGGTGGCATCTCACCTGCAAATCAAATAAGCTTCGCACTTTCTGTTTCATCACTTAATCCTCATGCAATTATGGATACCATTGGCGTAATAGGTACAAGCGCTTCTGCCTATGGTGGTTCAGAAAAGGTAGCCTTCACTGTTGCGACAATTAGCGTTTCATGGCTATGGTTTATCTTTCTATCTATTGCTGGTCGTACTGTAGGTCATTTTGATAAATCAGATCATCTATTGATCTTACTAAATAAAATTTCAAGTATTATTATCTTAATTGTTGCATTAATGATACTTCAAAAAATTTATCAACTCATATTTTAAAGGTGATTTTCTAAACATTAGTAGCAGGCTAGAACTTAAAATAACTTATCATAAGTGTTTTTGGTTCTAGCCATTTATGTTTTGAAGATTTAAACAGCAAAAAACCTCTACAAGTAATTGATCTTGTAGAGAATGTTGAGTTAATATTTTATTTTTTTACTTGTGTCTATTTATATTTGCTATATTTTAATTTTCATGTTTAGTAATTTCTCCGTTTTCTGGATCAATTTTTTCAATAAACTGAAATTCATTATTTCTATATTCAAATTTTAGAATATGACAATTGCCAATAAAGTAATTAATTGCATCTGTATCTCCAATAACTTTTCTTAAAAATACGTCAATCGTAGTTCCATGACTTACAACTAAATTCGAATCACTATCTGATGTACGCATTATTTCAGTTAATGTACCTATAAAACGTTCTTCTACTTCATTTTTAGACTCTCCGTCAAACACTACTAAACGATCCCCAAAAGCATCTGTAATATCATAATTTGCATTTAATAAATCATTACTTTCGCCTTCTAAAATACCAAAATGCCATTCTTTGAGTCCCTTTAAACGGTTATAGTCTTGGTTTGGTGCGACGCATTCCAATGTATCACATGCGCGTTCAGAGCTCGATGAATATAAATTTCCAAATGAAATATTATGTTCGTTAAAATATTGACCAGCTTGTTTGGCTTGAGAGGTTCCTAAACTTGTTAAAGGAGAGTCACTTGCCCCCTGCACCTTACCTCGTAAATTAAACATTGTTTGTCCATGTCTCATTAAATAAAGTGTTTTTAACATTGTATACACCTCAAACTTAGTTTTTGTTTCAAATTACTGACATTAATTGAACGCTTTTATTTGTTATTAACCGTTCCTAAGTACAATTGTATTTTCGAGTAATAGTATACATTAATTTTTTAATTTTCAAAAACAAGAACATAGAAAAAATTTATAAAGTGGTTTGAGTCCCGTCATGGTGGGTATAAAATATTATAAGATTCACAATTCTAAAAGGAGTGTCTTTCATGAGCGACCATAATCAATATAATTATGTTAATCCAAATAAGCTCTCGTTAGATTGGGAATGTTTAATCATAAGTAAAACAGATATGTTATTAGATGGTGTTCCAAAAGAATTAATTAATTCTTGGATGGACAGAAATATTATTGAGCCTTTTTCAATAAAAGATAATGAAATTAACTTTAAAACTAAAGATGTGTGGAATGCGCTAAACACCCAAAATTGGTATTACGCTCACTCAAATTAATTTATATAGACTTATTGCTCTATTAGTACTTTCAATAAGTTGATGATCGACGTAGTTAGACATAACATACGATCTAATAGCTTTGTTATTTCGTTCATGTTTTGGAAACTCACAGTCGTTTTCAATATATTGAGCTAAACTTCCTAGAGGTGTATCATCGTTTATAAACCCAATTACAAAATCATAGAATGTCATAGTTCCCCTCCTCAGTTTAATTAATCTCTCTTAAAATATTTCATTATTAATATTGTCTAAACATATAAGATAACTCAACTTTAATATGTAATTAGCAACTTTTGCTTGTTTCTAGTATATAACTCATTGCATTAAATATACTGTTTAAGATTATTAAATCATTTACCCAATAATTAATCACTAAATTTGTTATTTATTAAGATGGTAACTTGTCGTAATTGTTACAATATGGTGAAGAAATCGAAGTTCATTTGTTTAGTTACGTAGCTTCATGCAAAAATGAAAATAAATATTAAAACATTCATCAAAAGTTATAAGGGATGTTGTGTCAGCCGCTTCATTAAGTCGGTTGGCATTTTTGTATATAAAGAAGATTAAATATAAGTTTGATATTTATTATTGCTCACTTTTACAATATTAGCAACTAAATTTTTGACAAATTCTAATATTAAGATAAAAACATACAATTACTTTGATTAACTCATTTTACCGGTATACAATAAATGATATGATTATGTAAAGTTTTACTATTTAATAAGAGGTGACACCCATGAATAATAATAAAATTTTTTGGATAAATATTTTTATTACGCTATTATTTTTGGGTTTCAATATCATTGTTACTTACAATGCAGACTTAGATGATTTCTTCTGGCTAATTCCAGGACTTACAATTAGTGGTATTACAATTGTACTAAGCTTAAGTACTGCGCTCATTTGCAAGAACCTGGTTAGCGAAGTTATTTTTCTAATCAATATTGCTATGCTTTTATACTACATTTATCCTATAGTATATACATTTTTTTAATATAAATTTAGGAGGCTTACACATGAGTTTGCATTTAACTATATTGTTATGGCTTGGTATCATTTTTGTAATAGCAGCCTCAATTATATTGGGCTTATTACTTAAATCTAAAAAAGAAGAACGTAAAGAATCATATTTAGGTTTTACCGTAATATTTTATATTTTTGGATTTGCTTTACTCATCTACGTATTCATATTTGGTATATTATAGCGTAGAATTAAAGAACAAAATGACACTGTTATTTTTGTTCTTTTTTATTTATATCTATATGTAATATTCATTAATAACTCATCAAATATGATTTGTTAATTTCTAAGGAGTATCAAAGTGAAATATTCAATTTCTCCATTTATAAAAATATTATTTGTTACACTGATAATTCTTATAACTTTTCCAACACATTTATTAGCTTATACGAGTAACTCTAATCCACTCTCACCAACTGAAGATGATTTTGATTTACAGCCAGGTGATATTATACTTACTAAGGGCCCAGTTTTATATGGTTTCTTTGGTCATTCTAGTATCGCACTTGATCACGATACCGTTTTACAAATAGAAGGCCCTGGGGACAAACCTATTACAGAGTCGTTCCATTCTTTCAAACAACGATTTGGTGAAGGCAAAGATGATTGGATTAAAATCTATCGTTGTTCTATGCCTGGAGCTGGAGAGAGAGCCGCTAAATGGGCTGAAGAACACTATAAAGATACAGATAAGACATATCTAGTCACTTTAAATCTTAAAAGTGAAAGATTTACATACTGTACTAAGATTATTTATCAAGCTTATAAATATGGCGTAAGTAAAAATTCAATTAACGAACATGGCTTACTCATCATTTCTCCATACGCGCTTGTAGATAATTTCACGAAAGATTATCAACTCAAATTAGTTAAACAATACTAAATATCCATAGTAAAAAGAGTAGCTTTGAAATAGTTACTCTTTTTCGTTAGACAGTTTCCTTGAAATAATTTATGAAATGCTCATTTTCTTCTAATAAATCAATATAAGAAATAGAGCTAAACGGGATAATACGCGTACAATTTTTTAAAGGATAGATAATAATTTCATTTTCATAATCTAGATGAATATCATTTTCTAACACCATTTTTTTAGAACCCACTACAATCGCAATTGCTTTAAAATCATTATTATCAAAGTACTTTTTTAATAATTTTTTATCCATGTTATCTCACATCCTATTCACTTCATATTTACCACTATTTTGTAAAATAACAATGAAATTACCTTATAATTTATGTAAATATATCTTTTAAAATATTTTCAAACATTTACTAGTCATTTCATTATAAAATAGTATTATATTAAATTTAGGAGTGACTATATTGAAAAAAGTTTTATTTACATTATTATTAGGTCTTTTTATATTAACTGGTTGTAGTTTTTCGAATGAAGATAAGGAAGAAGATCATTCTAAATCTAAATCTTCCTCACAGAATAAAAAAGAGAATGAAAATACTATAAAGAAAAATGATCAACATTCTAATTCTAAGTCATCAAAATATGATGCAGAAAGCGATGATGAATCTACTGATCAAAACAATGAAGACAGTTCTTCCAACGAACAGCAATCCACTTCTAATTCGAATTCTCAGAATGCAAAGCAAATCGATATTCACAATATAACTGACCGTGCCACATTAGAAGCAGTTATTAACAGCAACGATTACTCTGAAATAGATAAAATTGCTGCATATAATAGTGCAGTTGCAAATGGTGTTATTCCACAAGGTAATGTAATGGAAGGCCCTGCAAGTGAAGCTTATGCAAGTTCACTACGCGTGGAAAGTGGTCAAGAAAAATCTGTTTATGATCAGTCTAACCAGTCTTCAGAAGAAGAAAACATAGACGATCCAAATGCAGAAATCAACGCTGCAACTAATGAGGGTGAATACGTAGATGCTTTGAGAAAAAAATATAACGGCGGTTTATCTTCTGGAGAGATTCAAACTAAGCATGCAATTGAACAAGGCTATTATGATGGTGATGATGCTGAAGAAGTTTATCAAACAATACAACAACGAGAACAAGATATAGCTAACGGTAAATACGATAAATATAAGAATAATTAATAAAGTTCATTGGACTTAGAGAGAGGCAAGCTATCACATGTTAAATATGTGATGTGACTATGCCTCTCTCTATTTTACTTCTTTTCTCATTTGATATAGATAATACGGTTTTCTATTAATTTCTCCAACAATTTCAAATCCCATTTTTTGATATAGTTTCAATGCTACATCATTATCTTGTACTACTGTTAATGAAAGTTTACTGAAGCCTGATTCTTTAGCTTTTTGTTCAGCAAAATTTAATAATTGTTGCCCTACTCCTTTTCCCCTTTCATTAGGCATAGTCGCTAGCATACTAATATGGTATTCATCTTCATTACCCTCGTCCATCGTAACAAGTGAATAAAAGGACTTCGGATGTGAGATGATTGATAAGAAAGGTTTCAACTTATTCATTGAAATAATTTGAAGTACTGTTGGCGTCATCGCTCTATCAATCTGTTTTAAAGGATTGCACGTAATAGCTCCAAGCACTTGATTATCATCAAGAGCTACAAATGACATATCATGACTAAAGCGATTCGCACGATTATTCCAAAGTTGTTGTAAGTCACCAATAATTTCATTATCACTTGACTTACCTAATATAATTTTAGCCATGTCATCTATTGCCGAGTAAATTAACTGACCCCCTTCATTATGGTGAGGCTTCGCTGATTGAATTGTTATTTTCGTCACTTTCATTCCTCCTTATTTCAATTTTTTACTTATTTTTCTAAATTAAACAATATTTGAGGTTATCAGTAATATAATTTATAATATAAAAGTTAAATTACACATTTTTATTATTACAATCAATATAAAGGAAGGTCATATGAGAAAAAGAAAAAACTGGTATTCTAAATTATATTATATTTTTATTTCTGTCTTAATTATTACTATTATAGCTATTGCATTTATACTTTATAAAACACGTGAAGATAAACAAAATCGTTCATTAGATTATTATTCAAATTTCGAAGAGCTAAAAGAAAACACAACAGAAGGTAAAGATTGGCGTATTAAAACGAAAAATCGTAAAGATAATCACATGCTTGTCACAGCGATACATGGCGGAGGTATTGAACCAGGTACAACTGAACTTGCACGTCGTGTGGCCAATATAGGTGAATATGATTTTTACACATTCGAAGGATTAATGCCAAAGCATAACGAACGCTTGCATATCACTTCAACTGTGTTTGATGAACCGACACTATTAAAAATGTTAGACCACTCAGATGAGACAATATCCATTCATGGCTATTCTGGTGAAGACCCTATTGTTTACGTTGGCGGTAAGGATAAAAAATTAGCGAAATCTATCACAAAATCATTAAAAAATAGAGGTTTCACTGTTCAAAAGAGCCCTAAAGGTATTGAAGCGACATCATCATCTAATATTATTAATAGAAGTGATAATGATTCAGGCGTTCAACTTGAATTAACTACTGGACAAAGAGCATTATTCTTTAAGGATAAAAAATTAGATCAAAATACAAGAAAGAACCCAGACAATTACACACATACATTTTACAAATTCGCTAAAGCAGTTAATAAAGGCATTGAAGATGCACAGTAGTTTATTAACCCCTACACTACGTTTTCAATCATATTTAATTTGGGTATAACATATTATAGTGAGGGGGAACATGTCATGTTAGATTCATTAACTCAAGAACAAAAATATACGATAGCTAAATTTTATAAATTATACATGGAACGTTCTAATGAAGGGCAATCTGAAAGTGAAGCGAATTATTTTGGAGATAGTATAAAAGCACAAGATGATTATTTCTGTGATCGTGAATACGATGATTTTTTAGAGAATTGTAAAGTTCTAATCGATCATGGTTATCTTGAAGGACAACTTACAGCAGATAGAATTGATGACATTAGCGTTACTAACAAAGCTTTTACAGAAATAGAGCAAAGTTTTAAATAGTTAAACTACTGGGCCTAGGGCATAAGTAAAATAATGATGCTATTTTGCAATTTCGTAGTAGCTGACTGAACTGAAAAGGTGCTTAAATTATGCTTTTTCATTTCAAGTCATCCTTGCGGGCGGATCCCCAGCAAAGAGAATTTCCCTAAGAAATTCTACAATCGAACCAAGCTGGAAGTGGAACGAATTAAAAAATTCTGTCCTACTTCCAGTTTTATTTTTACGAAAAAGGTGAATATATGACTAACTGGAAAATAGATAATCAATCACAAAGACATTTGATGATTCAAGAACATGCGAATGAAATATCTATTGTTGAACCTTATCATAATGGATCTTTCAAAATATTAGCTGAAATTAACTTAAGTCAAACATCAAACGAAGCACAACTTAACGATGAAAACTTATATGTATCTGTAAGTAAAGAGCATAAAGAGATTAGCATTTTCGATAAGGTGAAATAGCTTGATTAATTATACGTTTACACTACTGTTTTTAAATAGTAATTAGATGTTAATTACAAGGTAATATGTATTATATTATATGTGTAATACAATACAATTAATGATGTAAATTTAATGGAGGTAGCGTATGGAGAAACTGTTGTTCTATACAGGCACGGTATTACTAATTATTGCGATTATATTAATCTTGTTCGCTATTTTGGCAGTATTTAAAAATAAGAATTATTTTAAATATTTTGCGATGGCTATTACGATTATTCTACTAAGTATGCTTGCTTTAGGCATTCATAAAATGATTGAAAGTAATAATCCAACTGAAAATCAAGCAACTCAATCTAAAGATAAGCAACCTAAAGAGGATAAATCATCTAATGATAAAAAGAAAAAAGACAAAAAAGATGACGACAAAGATGATAATAATGTTACTCAAGAAGAACAAAATCGTTCTGAAGAAACATCAACTAATGAAGAATTAAATACTCAAGAACAACAAAGCTCACAACAAGAGCAACCAACAACTGAAGAATCAAATAACGAAGCACCTTCTACTCAACAAGATACTACACAAGATAATACTGTAAACAATCAAAATAATATTTCTTCTAATAATAATCAAAATGCGAATCAAGCAAACGACACAAATCAAAACTATAATCAAAGTAATAGAAATAGTAATGACAATGATGATAATAGCGGTTCAAACGGAAATATCTCTACAGAGGATAGTTCAAGTACTGATAATCAGTCTAATGAAAATCAAACACAGACATATTCAGAAAATAGCTCCGCTGAACAATCTGACAATGGCGAAGCAACAACTGAGACTAATACAGATGAATCAAATATTAGTGCAAACTAATTAGTGTAATCAATATATAAATTAATTAATACAATTACTTTTACCGGGATAATCAACTTTTCGACTTATCCCGGTATTTTTTAATTTAAATTATCAAATATTATTAACTGTTGAATTTTTAGAAAAAAGTAGCTTTTGTACTACTCTCAAGTTTTTTACTATTAGGGGCATGTGGTAACAATGATGATTCAGTAGATAATGTTAAGAAAAGTACTCACAAAAAAGACAACCCTAAGGTTCACAAAGATAAAGGCGAATCAGATCGTATAGATGGTAAAAAAATCAACGATAACTAATAGCAAAACAAGCATTTACATGCTTCTTTAATTGAAACGTAAATGCTTGTTTTTTCTATCAATATTACTGACGCAACAAATTTATTAATCCACCTTCTGTCACTTATTATAATAAATATTTAACGAATCCAAATACTTTTCTATCTAAACCATTACTTGTATAAAAAGAATGAGCATTTTTTCTTTCTTCCTTTATACCACTATTCAGGGTAAGTACTTTACTTCCCAATGTACATACTAAACTCTCGCCTTTATTAAGTAAAAAATGAGCCATAACCTTTTTTCAATAATTAGAATTAATGACAAATGCTAAAACCCTCATATATTCTCCACTTTTAAAAAAAAACAATATTTTACACATACCACTTAAGCCATTAATTTTATTATCTTTCAACTATAATAACAAATAATAATCATCGCGTTGATTTAAATTTTTCAGTCTATCTTTTAATTCCTATTTATTATAGAGCCATTTTTTGTATGGCAATTTTGGGGCAATACTGTGGCAACAAAAACAAAAAGCCCACAACCACAAAGGTTATAGGCTACATTATGGAGACGGCGGGATTCGAACCCGCGTCCAGAGGTCCTGATACACATCTTTCTACGTGTGTAGTCTATTGATGAATTTCGCATAATAGTAAGCAACAGACAACCAGTATTATGCTAGTTTGATTAAATTTCATCTAAACAGACTTCAAACGGCAGTGTTTAGCATATCCTACTAGGGTTGAATCGCGTTAACAGCACGTAGGAGATGCTGTTAGGCGATGCAGAGTGCTATTACGCAGCTACTGCGAAATTATTGTTTGATTTGTCAGTTATATTTACTGAAATGTGTTGATGTCGGAGACAGCCCTCCGACACGCTTAATGTGCTCGAGGGACCCCTGTCGAATCCAAAAACGCCCCCGTAATAAAATTTATAAATCATTACAATACGTAGTGACTGACTGAACTAAGAAAGCAATATATAAAGCAATTCTTAGTTCTAGTCATTCATACTAAAGTAAAATAACACAATCGAAAGAATCCTACTTCACTCTCTATCTAACGTATTTTTTAATTCACAACATCAGTTATCATACCAAATAGCACCCGATTAATCAACAAACATGCTTAATAACGGTCTTTGATTGCACGATCAACATCACGTTTCATTGCTTTATCTTTTAAAGCTTGACGTTTATCATGTATTTTCTTACCACGTGCTACGCCTAATAAGACTTTACATTGACCATGTTTTAAATAAAGTTTTAATGGAATAAGTGAATAGCCAATTTCTCTCGTACGTTCCCCAAGTTTAATAATTTCCTTCTTATGAAGTAATAACTTTCTAGAACGTAAAGGGTCATGATTGAAACGGTTACCTTCCTCATAAGGTGCAATGTGCATATTATTAATGAACATCTCGCCACGTTTAACTTGAGCATAGCTATCTTTCAAATTGGCACTACCTCGACGAATAGATTTAATCTCTGTTCCCTTTAAAGCAATACCTGCTTCAATTGTATCTTCAATATTATAATCATGTCTGGCTTTACGGTTTTCAGCTAGTGTACCGGGTGATTTCGTTTTCTTCTTAGCCATTAATCTGTGTCACCTCTTTGCTGATTATTTTTTCTTACGACGTGATTTTTTCTTCACACTTTTATCTTTATAGAATGGTTTGTGATTCGTTTTACCTTGTTTATCACGACTACGTTGGTTTTTACCTTTTCGTTGCTTACGTTTTTTCTTCTTGCCTTTATGATCATCATCTTTTGATTTATCTAAAGACTTGCCACGTGTTTTAGCTTGAATCGTTTTACCTCTCGATGGTCGTTGACTTCGATTATTTTTTGGCAATGGCATACCAACAATTTGGAAATCAATCATTCGTTCATCTACATCGACATGTGTGACTTTCACTGTAACTTGATCGCCTATACGGAATACTTTTGCTTGGCGCTCACCAATAAGTGCCATTTGGCGTTCATCAAATTGATAATAATCATCTGTCATATTTGAAATATGAACCATACCTTCAATTGTGTTAGGTAGTTCGATAAACATACCAAAATTTGCAACAGAGCTTACAATACCTTCAAATTCATCACCGATATGTTGAATCATATACTCAGCTTTTTTCAATTCATCAGTATCTCGTTCTGCTTCAATTGCACGACGTTCACGTTGAGATGTGTGCTCAGCTAATTCAGGTAATTTATCTTCCCATTTGTGTAATTCTTTGTTATTCATTGAATTATCGATAAGATATTTTCGAATTAAACGATGAACTGTTAAGTCCGGATAACGTCTAATAGGTGATGTAAAATGTGTATAGTATTCCGCTGATAAACCGAAGTGACCTAAGTTTGTATCATCATAATGTGCTTGTTGCATTGAACGTAACATCATTGTTGATATAACCATTTGTTCAGAGCGACCTTCAACTTCTTCTTGGATAGATTGTAATGTTGAAGGATGAATATCCTCCCCCGTACCTTTAATCATAATTCCAAAGTTTGTAATAAAGTCGAAGAACTGTCTTAAACGATCTGATTTAGGTTGTTCGTGAACACGGTAAATGAAAGGAACTTCAAGTTTATTGAAATGTTCTGCCACCGTTTCGTTAGCAGCTAACATAAATGATTCAATTAAACGTTCACCTTCGCCTCGCTCACGTAAAACCACATCAGTTGGTAAGCCTTCGTTATTCACTAACACTTTAGCTTCACTTATGTCAAAGTCAATTTCACCACGACGTTTACGCATTTGGATTAAACGATTTGATAAATCTTGTGCTAAATCAAGCATTGGTGTAATTTCTTGATACTGCTTACGTACGTCAGGGGCCTTTTCAGTTATAATTTGATTAACTGCATCATATGTCATTCTGTAATTAGAATGGATTACACTATCAAAAATGTCATGATTAACCACTTCGCCTCGTTCATTGATTTCCATGCGACAACTTAGTGTTAAGCGATCGACTTCTGGGTTCAATGAACAAATACCATTACTCAAACGGTGTGGAATCATTGGAATAACACGGTCTACTAAATAAACACTTGTCGCTCTATCGTAAGCTTCTTTATCAAGTTCTGAGTCTTCTTTAACATAGTAGCTAACATCCGCAATACTTACAGTTAATTCAGTGTGACCATTTTTTAATTTTTTTACACTAATAGCATCGTCTAAGTCTTTTGCGTCTGCACCATCAATGGTAATCGTTAACTCGTCACGTAAGTCTGTACGACCTTTAATTTCATCAGGCTTAATCTCTTCAGGAACCGCTTCGGCTTCTTTCAATACATTATCAGGGAATTCGATTTCGATACCGTGCTGATAAATGATTGATAAGATATCTACTCCTGGGTCATTTTTATGGCCTAGAATCGCAGATATATGTCCTTCAGGATTATCTGTACTATCTGCATACTTCGTAATTTGAACGAGTACTTTATGACCATCTACCGCACCAAGACTTTGACCTTTCGGTATGAAAATGTCTTGCATAATACGTTTATCATCTGGGATAACAAAGCCAAAATGTTTCGCTTCACTATAGGTACCGACTACTTGAGTGACAGAATGTTTCTCGATTGATTTAACTTCGCCTTCAATTTTACCTTTATGCTCACCTTTAGACTTCTGTATTTCTACAATAACTATATCACCATCTAATGCACGATTAATCTTCGTTGGTGGAATAAAGATATCATCCATATCTTCTAGTTCAGGACGTAGGAATGCAAAGCCCTTCTTATTTTGACTTAACGTCCCTTTAATTAACTTAGAATTTGAACTTTTATGCGAATGTTTGCGTTGGTATCTATCTGTTTTAGTTCGTTCAACTAAACCTGCTTGTTCAAGTTCTACTAGCACCTTTATTAAATCTCTAAATGAGTCGGCACTATTAAGACCTAAAGCATCTTGAAAATCAGATACCGACATCGGTTCGTAATCAGGTTGCTTTATGATTTCTTCAATGGATTGCTTTAAATTCATCATGCCCCTCCTTTCTTCTTTCGTTTAATATTTTTAAATTTATTATTCAGACCAATCTAAAGTTTCTAAGAAACTGTATACATCTTCGAATACTTGTTCTTTTTCTTTATCGATTGTAATGACATGTCCTGAATTTGCATACCATTTGATGTCTTTTTCATCTGAGTCGACATTCTCGTATATATAATTTGCTGATTGAGGATTAATCATTTCATCATTTTCAGCTTGTACTACTAAAATTGGATCTAACACTTCATCGATTTCGTTTCTAACGTTATTTAATGTTTCGCTTAACTCTTTTAACGTTTCAGTAGGATGGAAGTCTTTCATTTCTTTATCAATCGTTGCTTGATCTTTGCCTTCATATTTTTTGAAGTTTCGTGCATATTCTAAAAAGCCTTCGTATATCGCACCTTGCGTTTTACCTTCAGCGGGTGCACACATAGTTATAATACCCTTTACAGGACGATTTAAGCTCAATTTCAATGCGAATACACCACCAAGAGATAAGCCTGCTACGGCAATTTCTTCATAGCCTTGGTCCACTAAATAATCATAACCATCAATCACATCTTTAAACCACACATGTGGGCTTGATTTTAGAATTTCTTCAGGTGGTGCAGCATGCCCTTCATATTGAGGCGCATAAGAAGTGTAACCTTTCTTCTGTAGGAATCTTCCTAATTGTCTTACGTCTGATGAATTACCTGTAAATCCATGTAGAAGTAAGACTGCTCGTTTTCCTTCCTCAAAGAAAAACGGTTGTGGTAATTTAATTTGCATTTAAAATCCCTCTTCCATCATTATCTCAAAATTATTCTTGCGTTATATTTTTTAATTCAAATACAATGCTTCGTATTAATATTATATTTAACTAAATATTCCCTTATTATCTCGGAAATATGCATTATTTAAATCGGACCTTAGGTCTCCTGACTAAATATCAATGACGTCGTCCGTCACTATTCATTATAAATAAAAAAGCCCGACATTAACATCGTCGGACCTTATAAACCAAAGTAACTGATACCAATCATTATTAAAAAGAAAATGACTGCTAAAATAATTGTTAATCTATGCAAGAATAAATCGACGCCACGTTGTTTTTGTTTACCAAATAACTGTTCTGCGCCACCACTAATAGCACCTGAAAGTCCATTACTTTTACCTTCTTGGAGTAATACAACAGTGATTAATGCAATACAATCAATAATTAATAGTACTATAAAAAGTGTATGCATGAAAATTGTCCTCCATTCATTATATACGTTCCGAATTATATCATATACTAGTCTTTATAATCAATGACTATCGATTAAAGGTGCTCTTACGGATGATTGAAATAACTAGCATGTATAATGCTAATACTGTAGAGCCCACAATTACGATTATAATAGGAATAATAAACAACATTGATTTAGCTGTTATTATCGCATTTATAACCATAGTTACGTTTACTAATGTAAATAATACATTTGAAACATAGACTGCAAACATAAACCACCACAGATATTTATGTCGATTCCATAATGCAATGACACCTGCTAAATATGCCAAAATATACATAATGCCAGTATATCTAAAGCTATTTAATATATTAGCTACTGCACTATCACTTGCTTTCTGTCCTGCCTGTGATAATAGTGTCTTAGCAGTTAACGTATCTAGTGCAATAAAGTTATGGATGATCAATAAAATACATAAAATTAAAGAACTGTAGCCTATTAATTTACCTGCATTGCGTTCTCTTTGACTAGGTTGATTAAGTTGATTCTCCATCTTTATTTCTCCTTCTTTTATATACATAACTATTATATCAGTTTGTATACCTAAATTAAATCTGTTCCATGTTCGTTAAAAATCATTAGTAGGTTAGATATATGTGATAAAAGCTACATTAATGATTTTGTCATTATGATTTTACAATTTAATTAATCACTTACATTGTTTAATAATTAAAAAACCTGCCACAGTCTCAACTCTGTGACAGGTAATACATAAGCGTGAACTCTATTAATGTTTTAAATAGGTTAAATTATTATACTTATTTGTCTAAATTGTAGAATGATTTGATACCATCGAATTTAGCAGTTTCAAATAATTCATCTTCAATACGTAATAATTGATTGTATTTAGCAATACGGTCAGTTCTTGATAATGAACCAGTTTTAATTTGACCAGCATTAGTAGCTACTGCGATATCAGAGATTGTAGTATCTTCTGTTTCACCTGAACGGTGAGAAACTACTGCAGTATATCCAGCTTTTTGAGCCATTTCGATTGCTTCGAAAGTTTCTGTTAAAGTACCAATTTGGTTAACTTTGATTAAGATTGAGTTACCAATACCTTGTTCAATACCTCTAGAAAGGATTTCAGTGTTAGTTACGAATAAATCGTCACCTACTAATTGAACTTTATCTCCAATACGATCAGTTAATTGTTTCCAACCGTCCCAATCATTTTCATCCATACCATCTTCGATAGTGATGATTGGGTATTTACCAATTAATTCTTCTAAGTAGTCAACTTGTTCAGCTGCGCTACGTTTCGCACCATGTTCACCTTCGAATTTAGTGTAATCATATACACCATTTTCGTAGAATTCAGATGAAGCACAGTCGAATCCTAAGAATACTTCTTCGCCAGGTTTGTAACCTGCTTTTTCGATAGCTTTAATGATTGTTTCTACAGCATCTTCAGTACCTTCAAATTTAGGAGCGAAACCACCTTCGTCACCTACTGCTGTTTCTAAACCACGCTCACTTAAGATTGATTTTAAGTTATGGAAGATTTCAGCACCCCAACGTAATGCTTCTTTGAATGATTCTGCACCTGTTGGTAAAATCATGAATTCTTGGAATGCGATTGGTGCGTCTGAGTGAGAACCACCATTAACGATGTTCATCATAGGAACTGGTAATTGTTTACCGTTGAATCCACCTAAATATTTGTATAAAGGTTGACCTAATAAGTCTGCTGCTGCACGTGCAACTGCGATAGATACACCTAAAATAGCGTTTGCACCTAATTTACCTTTGTTAGGTGTACCGTCTAATTGAATCATCATTTTATCAATAGATACTTGATCTAATACTGAAAATTCACCTTCAACGATTTCTGGTGCAATAATTTCGTTAACATTTTCAACAGCTTTAGTAACACCTTTACCGCTATAACGTGATTTATCTCCATCACGTAATTCAACTGCTTCGTGTTCACCTGTAGAAGCACCTGATGGCACTAATGCACGACCGAAAGCACCGCTTTCAGTTAATACTTCAACTTCAACTGTTGGGTTACCACGTGAGTCTAAGACTTCGCGAGCATAAACATCTGTAATAATTGGCATGTGAAAAATCTCCTTTAATTTAGATTCTAAAGCTATTATAGCTTGATTTAATCTTTAAATAAAATATTTATATCAGATAAGGACTGAATCCCTAAAGTTTCAAATATCGTATTAGGGATTTCAATATTCTTACCATTTATAACTGGACTAATTTTTAGTGTTTAATAAGTGATTCACCAGTCATGTCTGATGGTTGATCTACATTTAATAAATCTAATAGTGTTGGTGCTAAATCTCCCAGACGACCAGTTTCACGTAATGTAACGCCTTCTTTAGTTACAATAACAGGAACCGGATTAGTCGTATGAGTAGTCATTGGTTGATCATCATCTGTTAATACTTGGTCAGAGTTACCATGGTCAGCTGTAATAATTGCATAACCATTCATGTCTAAGATTTTATCAACAACTTCACCTAAGCATTCATCCACTGCTTCAATTGCTTTGATAGTTGGTTCTAACATACCACTATGTCCAACCATATCAGGGTTAGCAAAGTTTAAGATAATTAAATCTAAATCCCCTTTATCTAACTCTTCTAATAACGCATCTTTAACTTCATACGCACTCATTTCTGGTTTTAAATCATAAGTCGCTACTTTTGGTGAATCGATTAAACGACGACGCTCACCTTCAAATTCTTCATTACGTCCACCACTCATGAAGTACGTTACATGTGGATATTTTTCAGTTTCAGCAATACGTAATTGTTTTAAGTTATTATTTTGAGCAACTTCACCAATTGTATTTGTTAAATCCACTTTCTCGAAGACAACTTCAGCATCTACATTGTCATTATATTTAGTAAATGTTGCGTAGAATAAATCTTTAACTTGTTCTACTTTAAAGCCATCAAATGCTTTATTAGTAAATACTTCTGACAACTGAGCTGCTCTATCAGGGCGGAAGTTGAAGAAGATAACTGCATCTCCATCATTGATGCCATTATTTTGACCTTCAACAACAAATGGCTCAACAAATTCATCTGTTAAATCATTAGCGTAGTTAGCTTCAACGCCTTCTTTTGCTGAAGCATAAGCAGGCCCTTCAAAGTTACGGATAGCATTATATGCTTTTTGTTCACGGTCCCAACGTTTATCACGGTCCATAGCGTAATAACGGCCAGAAATAGATGCGAACTCACCTACACCTAATGATTTAAATTTAGCTTCTGTTTCCTCAATGTATTTTAGTGCTGATTTTTGGTCTACGTCACGACCGTCTAAGAATGCATGTACATAAACTTTATCTAAACCTTTTTGTTTAGCAAGTTCTAACAATGCAAATAAATGTTGGTAATGACTGTGTACACCACCATCAGATAGTAATCCAAAGACATGTAATGCAGAATCATGCTCATTAACATGTTGCACGGCGTTATTTAACACATCATTTTCAAAGAAATCGCCATCTGCGATTGATTTATTGATTCGTGTCAAACTTTGGTAAACAATACGTCCTGCACCAATGTTCATATGACCAACTTCTGAGTTACCCATTTGGCCTTCTGGAAGACCTACGTCTAAACCACTGGCTTCAATTTGTGTAGTTGGGTATTTACTGTAATAGCGGTCAAAATTTGGTTTATGCGCTTGTTTTACAGCATTACCATGTTCACTTTCACGATTAGCGAAACCATCTAAAATGATTAAAGCTGTCGGTTGTTTAGCCATAATTATTTTGCACCTTCTAACAATTGTACGAAATCTTCAACTTTTAATGATGCGCCACCTACTAATGCACCATCAATGTCAGATTGAGCCATGTATTCTTTAACGTTGTTAGGTTTAACACTACCACCATATTGAATACGTGTTGCATCAGCAACATCTTGACTAGCCACTTTCGCTACTGTTTTACGCACGTGAGCACACATTTCATTAGCATCATCAGAAGTAGCTGATTTACCAGTACCGATTGCCCAAATTGGTTCGTATGCAATAACAACTTCTTTAAGTTGCTCTTCTGATAAACCTTCTAATGCTTTTTCAACTTGATTGCTAACGATTTCATTAGCTTTGCCATTTTCGCGTTCTTCATCAGTTTCACCAACACAAATAATTGGTGTCATGCCATGATTAAATACCGCATGTGCTTTTTTATTCACATCTTCATCTGTTTCATGGAATAATTCACGACGTTCTGAGTGTCCAATAACTACGTATTTAACACCTAAGTCAGCTAATGCCACTGGAGAAGTTTCTCCTGTGAATGCACCATTATCTTCAAAATAAGTGTTTTGAGCACCAATTTTCAATCCTTTTGCTTTGCCATCATTCACTAATGAAATTAATGCATCTAATTGAATTGTTGGTGCACAAATTACTGATTCAACTTCTTTTTCATCAGGTAATGTTGGTAAATTATTAACGAAGTCTTTAGCTTCTTTAACTGTTTTGTTCATTTTCCAGTTACCAGCTATGATTGGTTTTCTCATTGATTACACTCCTATATATTTAAAATTGTAATTTTAGCGTTAAATAACTTTTTAAGACGTAAAGTCTTATTCTTTGTACATTTTCCCTTGAAAATGCTTAGAAAAACGTACACCTTTTATAAGATGATTATTTATCATTAATTGCTTTAATTCCTGGTAATTCAATACCTTCTAGGTATTCTAATGATGCACCGCCACCAGTAGAAATATGTGTGAAGTCATCTTCAAAACCTAAAGAAATTGCAGCTGCTGCTGAGTCACCACCACCGATAATTGTAGTAGCGTCTTTTAAGTTAGCAATGGCTTTACATACACCGATTGTACCTTGAGCAAAGTTACTAAATTCAAATACACCCATAGGTCCATTCCATACTACTGTATGTGCACCTTCTAATTCTTTAGAGAATAATTCAACAGTTTTAGGGCCAACGTCCATTGCTTCTTGATCAGAAGGGATGTTATCGATTGATACTTCAGTAATTTCAGCGTCATTTGAGAATTCTTTCGCAACTTTCGCATCTACTGGTAACACAATTTGATCGCCATTACTTTCAAGTAATTCTTTAGCAAAGTCGATTTTGTCTTCTTCTAGTAAAGATAAGCCAATTTCTTTGCCTTGTGCTTTTAAGAAAGTATACGCCATTCCACCACCAATAAGAATTTTATCAGCGATATTTACTAAGTTTTTAATAACACCAATTTTGTCAGATACTTTTGCGCCACCTAAAATTGCAACTACTGGTTTATGTGGATCGTTAACAACACCACCGATAAATTTAATTTCTTTTTCCATTAAATAACCAGCCGCTGTTTCTAAATGCGTTGAAATACCAACATTAGAAGCATGTTCGCGGTGAGCTGTACCGAAAGCATCATTTACAAATACATCGCCTAGTGATGCCCAATATTTACCTAGTTCAGGGTCATTTTTAGATTCTTTTTTACCATCTAAATCTTCGAAACGTGTATTTTCAACTAATAATACATCGCCTTCACTTAAGTTTTTGATAACTGATTCTAATTTTTTACCACGTGTTTCAGGTACGAAAGTAACTTCTTTACCTAATTTTTCAGATAAAGCATCAGCAACAGGTTTTAATGTAAGACCTTCTTTATCACTTTCTTGTTTAACTTTTCCTAAGTGAGAAAATAGTACTAATTTACCACCTTGTTCGATGATATATTTAATTGTTGGTAAAGCCTGAACAATACGGTTATCATTTGTGATCTTACCGTCTTTTAAAGGTACATTGAAATCAGCACGTTCTAAAACAACTTTCCCTTTTAAATCTAAATCAGAAACAATTTTCTTTGCCATTATAATTTCCTCCTCTAAATAGGAATTACTAATATAAAAATAAGCGGAGAAGCGTTAGTGCTCCCCGCTTACTCATAAGCTAACTTATTTCAATAATTTGTACAAGTGTACTGTGAATAGTACATCCATACTGAGCACAAGTTTATTTAACTATGCTTCTAAATTATTTAGATAATTCTGCTAAATATTCTAAAGTACGAACTAATTGAGCAGTGTAAGACATTTCGTTGTCATACCAAGCTGCAACTTTAACTAATTGACGGTCACCAACAGACATTACACGAGTTTGAGTAGCATCGAATAATGAACCATAAGTCATGCCAACTACGTCAGAAGAAACGATTTCGTCTTCAGTGTAACCAAATGATTCGTTTGAAGCGTTTTTCATTGCTTTGTTAACGTCTTCAACAGTAACGTCTTTTTCTAATACAACTGTTACTTCAGTTAATGAACCCGTAGCAACTGGTACACGTTGAGCACCACCGTCTAATTTACCATCGATTTCAGGAATAACTTTACCGATTGCTTTTGCAGCACCTGTTGAGTTAGGTACGATGTTTTGAGCTGCTGCACGCGCACGACGTTTGTCACCTTTTTTATGTGGACCGTCTTGAGTCATTTGGTCACCAGTGTATGCGTGAATAGTTGTCATTAAACCTTCAACTAAACCAAATTCATCACTTAATACTTTAGCAACTGGTGCTAATGAGTTAGTAGTACATGATGCACCTGAAACAACTGTTTCTGAACCATCTAAGTCATTGTGGTTAGTGTTGAATACGATTGTTTTTACATCACCTTTAGCTGGTGCAGAGATTAATACTTTTTTAGCACCTGCATTGATGTGTGCTTCTGCTTTTTCTTTATCTGTATAGAAACCAGTACATTCTAATACTACGTCGATATCTAAATCGCCCCAAGGTAATTTGCTTGCATCTGGTTCTTCGTATGATTTAACTTCTTTACCATTTACGCGGAAACCACCATCAATAACTTCAACTTCTCCTGTGAAACGACCTTGCATAGTGTCATATTTTAATAAATGAGCTAACATTTCGTCGTCTGTTAAGTCGTTTACTGCAACTACTTCAATACCTTCTACGTCTTGAATTCTTCTAAATGCTAAACGACCAATTCTACCAAAACCATTAATTGCTACTTTTACTGCCATTATAATGGCCTCCTTTAAAATGATATTTAAAAAGCTTTAAACTTTTTATTACTAATTTAATATTACCTTTGCTGCTGCTTCATCAGTAATTAAAACTGTATTTTTAGGTGCAATACTTAAGTAAGCTTTAATTGCTTCACCTTTAGATTGTCCACCTGCAACAGCGAATATAAAATCTTTGGTTTCTAAATCTTCAAGTTGTAGTCCTATTGTCTTTACTTTGTAGACTACATTTCCTTGAGCGTCAAAATAGTAACCGAAAGCTTCTGCGACGGCTTGATGATGTTGAAGGCTTTCAATCACCTGTTCTGACGATTGTCTACGATACGCCATCTTCAGCGCATCACCAATACCGTGAATTGTTATATTTGCTTGTTTAATTTTATCTAATGTATGAACCACAGAGGGTTCCATCAGAAGTGTATTATACGTTGATTCACTCACATTATCTGGTACATAAAGTGTTGTATAATAACCACCTGTTTGTTGCGCCATGCTCGCTGAAATCGTGTTAGCTTGATAAATAACATTCTCACCAAGACCACCACGAGCTGGTACGAAAAATACATTAAATGGTAGAAGATGCATGGCTCGGCTTACATTTGCCATTGTTGAACCACCTGTTACTGAAACAATAGCGTCTTCATATAAGATGCTTTCCAATAATTGGCCAGCTTGTCTTCCCATTTCGGATTTAACATTCTCTTGAGCATCTGCATCACCAGGTATAACGTGAACTTCTTTAATACCAAAAGTTGACTTAATTTGATCAGCTAATTGATTATCATCAGTATAAATATTGAAATATTCGTTAAGCTGATTCAAAACTGACTTGCCTTCTTCAGTGATTTCCATTCCAGTCGATTTGACTTGAATTAAATCTTGCTTTTTCAACATATCAGTTTCAGATCTTAAGACACGTTCGGTAATATCCATGTGCTCACTTAAACTTCTTCTACCTACTGGTTGATTATTTGAGATAGTAGTTAAGATAGAAAAGCGTCGATACATTTTATCAATTAAATCAGGTATCAGCTTCTGTTGAATTTTAATCAAGTCCTTCACTACTACCTTCCTCCTTTATGTATAAAGGGTAACCAATAGCATAAACCCAGTTTGACTTATTGTGTCCCGCGCGGGACAAAATCTAACCTCTTTACACTTGCAATAGTACTATTGTGTTGTTGAAAATGCAAGAGAAAAACTCTAATATTTAAAATTATCTGTAAAATTCCCTAATTTAAGTAGTATTTCCCATTTTATAAAGTGGCACAAAGTTTAATTAAACCCTTATTTTATAGTATTACCCTTTAAGTTTAGAAATTATTCTTTTGCAAAATACTTTCTTGTTTAAACTATTTTAATTTACAATATAAGAAATTCATTTAAGGAGGATGAAGAAATGGCTCAAGAAAATGATAATAATGTAGAAGTCATTGACCCTGAAGATCGTAGATATAAAGATGATAACTATTTTAATGGTAATGAACGTAACAACTATTCAATAAGATATCATTATGGTTGTGGTTGTCCATTTGGTTGCCTTTCTTCAATAATCATTTCTATTTTGCTTTCAATTATTTTTACCTTTTTACTCAATTGGATGTTTTAAAAAAGTAAAAAGTGAGACTTGAAACATGACTGTTTCAAAATCTCACTTTGATAACTACTAACTATATTATTCATTACTATTTGATGATTTTTGGCTTGACTGACTTTGACTAGACGTAGAACTTCGTTGTGAAGTTTGTCTTGTGGTTGATTGCTGCGTAGACGACTGAGTTGTTGATCGTTGTTGTGTTTGCGGTGATTGTTGCGTTCTAGTTTGATTGCTTGTCTGGTTACCATTAGACTTATCCGTATTTGACTCACTAGAATTACTATCACTGCTATTATTACTGTTACTTTCTTGAGTTGCTTGTTCTTTAGTGCGAGCTTCTTCTGTTGTAGCTTCTTCTTTAGTTGTTCTCTCTTGTGTTTTTTCTTCCTTAGTCTGTGCTTCTTTGGTTCTTTGTTTCTCTTCTGTTAATGGTTGTTGTTTAGTTCTTTGTTGAGTTGAAGGTGTTGCTTGTTGTGTCTGACGTTGTTGGGTTTGAGCTGTTTGCTGCGTAACATTTTCTTGAGTCACATTCGAACTATCTTCACTAGTTTTTTTATCTTTATCTGACTTATCCTTTTTGTCTTTATCTTCTTTGTCTTTTTTATCATTTTTATCTTTGTGCTCTTCAGTTGATTGATTGTTTAAGCGTTCACTTGAACGATTTGAATGATCTACAAATGCAAAAATCGCAAATGCTAATCCGCTTAATAATAATAAAACGATAATCGTACTAATAAGTTTCGAAATGCCACTCATTTTTTTCTTTTCCGGTTCACCAAAGTCATCTCTATTTCTATTGTTCTTAGACATAAGTTACCTCACTTTAATATATTAAAATTGTCTAGTCCCCTAAATGTAGCATGTAATTTTACAGTAATTCGCACGGAAATGAAATAAAAAGGTTTAAGACATTAATTATAATGATACATAATCACTTATATATGATAACATCATAAGTAATTACAAACATCAATTATGCAAATTTAATTTTATTATAATGTGAAAGTGTGAGTCATAATGAAAAAATTTGTTTCTGAAGATATATTTGAAGATGAAAATGTACCTAAACATAATCTAAAAACTATGATGTTGAATAATGATGATTATGATGACAGTCATACATCTCAGTTTGATTTTATATTTTTATCAGTCATTTTCATTCCTCTAATCATATTATTCTTAATCTTTATTCATTAGGACTATAATAGATATACAAAGAGCCCACACGATTCTCGCATGGGCTTCTACTAAAGGGAGTCAAAATTGACCTTCGTTTATTTTGTGTAGTCTATGGGGTATACTCAATTTACTCAGAGATATTGAAATCTACTATAGCGAAGGTACAAATTAATTATAACTTAACTTTAGATAATTTAAATCCTGTCTACAGCTTAGTAAATGACATATTATTGACTAATCATTGTACATTTTTTGAACAAGAAAAGTTCAATGTTGATAATAGAAAAGTTATCTTAATACTATAAATTAATAGAGGTGTAAATATGAAGCAATTCTTAATAACTGGCGGAACTGGAATGGTAGGCAGTCAATTAGTAAATGAATTAAAGAATCGCGATGTACATATTACAATACTAACTCGTAGTGATAAGCAAAGTGATGATCCAAAGATTTCTTATGTTAATTGGTCAAAAGACGGTTGGATGTCCCAAGTTCCAGATATAGATGTTGTAGTTAATTTGGCTGGTGCAACTTTAAATAAACGCTGGACTCCATCATATAAACAATTGATTATGACTAGTCGTATTCAGTCAACACAATCACTAGTTGACTTGTTTAGCCAACGGGAACATAAACCTGAAGTGCTCTTTAATGCTAGTGCAATGGGTTATTATCCACCTAGTTTATATCATACGTATACAGAAAAATATCAAACACATCCATTTGATTTTCTATCTGATGTGGTTTATCAGTGGGAACGTTTTGCTAAACGCTTTGAGTCATTTGGTACGCGAGTAGTACTTGGCAGATTCAGCATGATTTTATCTAATGATGGAGGCGCCTTACAGACGATGAAGCTTCCTTATAAATTCTTCGTAGGTGGTAAATTAGGATCTGGATTCCAATGGTATTCATGGATTCACATTAATGACTTAGTGCGCGCAATTCTATTCACAATCGATAATCCTAAAGCAAAAGGTCCATTCAATATGGCTGCACCAATTGCTGAACGCCAAAATTTATTTGGATACACACTTGCGCGTGTCATGCATCGCCCTCATGAAACATGGGTGCCATCATTCCTAATGCGATTAGCACTTGGTGAAATGTCTACGGTTGTTTTAGATACGCAAAAGGTATTACCAAATAAACTGGATGCGCTCGGTTTTACATTTAACTATTCTAATCTAAAAATTGCTTTCGAAGATTTAATAGATGCATAATAATTTAATTGGAGTTTTGAAAATGAATGACGAGAAATTAACTTATATTCTACTTATCATCGCAAGTCTATTTCTTATACTCAATGGTATTTTCGCTTTCGAACATAATTTAGTAATTATATTAATGTCTATATTCTTCATTTTAAGTGGCATTATTTTACTTATTATATCTATTCGACTGTTCCTAAAATGTTCTTCAAACAATTAAAATAGTCATAAAAAAACGGGGAGTGTTTGTTTAAACACTCCCCATTTGTATGTCATGGTTAAATTTGATTATTTATCTTCTGGTTGCATAACATTATCAATTAAACCATATTCTTTAGCTTCGTCAGCAGTTAAGAAGTTATCACGATCAGTATCTTTTTGAATTTTTTCAATACTTTGACCTGTACGTTCAGCTAAAATTTTGTTTAATTTTTCACGTGTTTTTAAAATGTGATTAGCAGCAATTTCGATTTCAGTTGCTTGTCCTTGTGCACCACCTAATGGTTGGTGAATCATAACTTCAGCGTTTGGTAATGCAAAGCGTTTACCTTTTGCGCCAGCTGCTAATAGGAATGAACCCATTGATGCAGCCATACCGATACAGATTGTTTGTACATCTGGTTTAATATGTTGAATTGTATCATAAATTGCAAATCCAGCAGTAACACTACCACCTGGAGAATTAATATATAGATAGATGTCTTTCTCAGAGTCTTGAGCTTGTAAGAATAATAATTGTGATACAATTGAATTTGCTACATTATCATCAATTGCAGAACCTAACATAATAATACGGTCTTTCAATAAACGTGAATAAATATCGTATGCGCGTTCACCGCGATTTGTTGTTTCAATTACTGTAGGAATTAAATTCATTTATATTTCCTCCTTGTGATTAACTGTTAATTAGTATTTTACATCAAAAGTCAAAAATGGTCAAAATTTAAACTCATCTAGCATTAAGAAAAGTTGACCATATTTTAATAGATTTTGTACACTATAAACATACATTCAGATTGTACTTTTAAAATAACAATTAGTACAGAAATTTGTCTTTATCATTTAATATCTCCTCGTAGTGTAACGGATAGCACGTAAGATTCCGGTTCTTAAGATAGAGGTTCGACTCCTCTCGAGGGGGCTAATAGCTTTAATTATGCACATTTTAATTTCAAGAATGCCGTTGTGGCGGCGTTCTTTTTTATTTATCTTTTAATTAAAAACCAAAGAAAACTAAATTTCAGGGACCATTCAGGGATTCAAGTCTCTAGTTCTAAAAAAAGAACTCGCCAATCCATGACGAGTTTATACTTATAATTCTATTTTTTCACCACTTCGAATTTTGTCTGCAAGTTCATTTAACTTTCTTAAACGGTGGTTGACTCCAGATTTAGATATCGGACCAGTCGATATCATTTCTCCTAGTTCTTTTAAAGAGATTTCTTGATGCTCAACTCGAAGTTTAGCAATCTCTCTTAAGCGATCAGGCAAATTATCTAATCCGATTTCCTGTTCAATTAACTGAATACTTTCTACTTGTTTCATAGCGGCACTTACAGTCTTATTAAGGTTTGCAGTTTCACAATTTACTAAACGATTCACTGAATTTCTCATATCCCTAACAATTCGCACATCTTCAAACTTCAATAATGCTTGGTATCCACCTATTAAACTTAGAAAGTCAGAAATTTTTTCAGCTTCTTTTAAATAAGCAATACTACCCTTTTTTCGTTCTAAATGTTTAGCATTTAATCCATAACTATTCATTAATTTAGTTAAACCTTCAGAATGATTCTCATATTGAGAAAATATTTCTAAATGATAGGATGATGTCTCTGGATTATTTACAGATCCTCCAGCTAGAAATGCGCCTCTTAAATAACTTCTACGCATTTCATCATCTTTAATCATGCTAGCATCTATATCGTGAACAAAAATACCATTCTTTAATATACCAAGTTCATCTAGAATTTCTTTAGCTCGCACTTTTGTACGACAAATATAAATATTATTTTTCTTTAATTTCATTTTTTTACGAACTAGAATTTCCACTTCTACATTAAATATGCGTTTAATTAATGAATAAATTCTTCTAGCAGTCGTAGCATTCTCTGTTTGAACATTAATTACGAATTGTTGATTAGATAGGCTAAGTGCACCGTTCATACGAATTAATGCGCTAAGCTCTGCTTTGGCATTGCTTTCATCAACATCAATGCGTGTTAATTCATTCTTCATATCTGATGCAAAACTCATCACATTTCCCCCTCTAATCAATTTTATATATACATGTAACTAACATCCTATATAGTTGCACTATATTACACTAATACATTAATAAACATACGCCCTATATCATACCATAGTTATACAGATGATTAGAAGTGTTATTTTTTAGGTCTAAATTGAATCGTACTTGTCATTTCAAGTGCTAAATCATAGATCAATCTTGCTAAAACTTTAGTATTGTGACGTACTAAATGATCATCTAATATTTCGACTAAATTAGATGACGTAACCATTCTAATATTATGATCTGTAATTTTATGTTCATCCATAACAACCAGTTTAGCATTACGCTCTTTATAACGTTCTAACACTTTATCATCGTATTTATCATTACTACAGATGACATAATCAATAAAATCACTTCCAGCATGTTTATGTATTGCTTGAATATGGTCCATAACATCGTAATCTGATGTTTCTCCCGGTTGAGTCATAACATTAGATATGTATAATTTAGGTGCTTTAGAACGTAAAATAGCTTCTGACATACCTTTAACACATAAATTCGAAATAACACTTGTGTATAGTGAGCCAGGTCCGAGCACGATTAAATCTGCATCTTCTAATGCGTCAATTGCTTCTTCCATAGGCTCAACATTTTCAGGTTCTAAAAAAACACGATCAATACGTTTGTTTTTCTTTGGTATTTGAGATTCTCCTCGTACAATTTCTCCGTCTTCTAACACTGCGTTTAGCATAACATTAGTATTCGTTGAAGGAATCACTTTACCTTTAATATTTAAAATCTTACTTAATTCTTTAACTGCATGACCGAAGTCATTCTTTATATTTGTTAAGGCTGCTAGTAATAAATTACCTAGTGAGTGCCCTTCGATTTGATTTTCTTTAAATCGATATTGAAATAATTCTTCTATGACTGGTTCAGCATCACTTAGTGCTGCGATAACATTTCTAATATCACCTGGAGCAGGTATATCCATCTCACTTCGTATTTTACCAGTACTACCACCATCATCAGCTACAGTAACGATGGCCGTTATATCAATGGGGTACTCTCTCAGCCCCCTTGCCAATACTGATAGGCCTGTTCCACCGCCTATGAGTACAATCTTTAATTGTTTCATTTTCTCACGCCACTTTCGATATGTGCATCTCTGTGATGAACATAGACATTATAATCAAATATTTCTGTTAATTCTTCACCAATTCGTTTAGCTAACGCAACAGAGCGATGTTGACCTCCTGTACAACCTATTGCAATTACTAATTGTGATTTACCCTCTTTTTTATAACCTGGTATCATAAATTTCAGTAAATCCATTAATTTTTCGAAAAATATTTCAGTTTCTTTCCATTTCATAACATAATGGTAAACTGGTTCATCTTCTCCTGTCAACGGTCTTAAGTCTTCAACATAATAAGGATTTGGTAGGAAACGAACATCAAATACTAAATCTGCGTCTTTTTGTATACCATGTTTAAAACCGAAACTTGATACATTGATACTAAAGGATTTAAAATTCTCATCTTCAAATTTTTCTTTCACTCTAGCTTTAAGTTCTTTCGTCGTCAATTGAGTTGTATCTACAATATAATTAGCGATTGTACGAATATTGCTAAGCAATTGCTTTTCTTCTAAGATTGAATCCATCAAAGACATTTGTCCATTTTCATTTAAAGGGTGAGCTCGTCTAGATTCTTTGTATCTAGAAATTAGTTTTTCTGTTTCCGCTTCTAAAAACATGACATCTACAATTACATCGTTTCTACTTTTGATTGCATCAATTTCTTCTACTAATGATTTAAATAATTCTTTACCTCTTAAATCTATAGCAATAGCTACTTTTTGCAAAGAAGGATTACCTTGTTCCATTAATTCTACAAATTTAGGGAGTAAAATAGGTGGTAGATTATCAACACAGAAGTAACCAATATCTTCTAAACATTGTATGACCACTGATTTACCCGCACCGGATAGACCTGTTACTACTAATAGTTCACTTTTACTCATTTCATTTTCTTTATGGTTCGTCATTTTGACACCGCCTAGTTAATCTTTTTATTGTATACATACGTTTTAGAATATCGTTAATTTACTTTCATAATATCATATGAGCTACTTATCGTAACTATCATTGCGATATCTGAATCTAATATTGATTTAAATAAAAAAGGCTAGAATTCATGCTTTAATCACTATATGATGTGATTGCATGCTCTAGCCTAATCTTATTTATGCTTCTTGCTTATCTTTTAATTCTTCAATGTAATCAATAGCACTTTGTGCTGCTATACTACCATCACCAGTAGCTGTTACAATTTGACGTAAACCTTTATCTCTAACATCACCAGCCGCAAATATACCTGGCACTTTCGTACTCATATTATCTTCAGTTACAATATAGCCCATATCATTCGTAATTCCTAGATTCACAAATGGTGCTGTTAATGGTTTCATACCAATGTAGATGAATACCCCATCTGCATCTAAAGTTTCTTCAGAGGCATCTTTGGTAGAAACAAGTGTTACAGAACCTACTTTTCCATCTTTTTCATTAATAGATTTTAAAGTATGACTCCATATAAAATCGATTTTGTCATTTTTAAACGCACGATCTTGCAAGATTTTTTGTGCTCTTAATTCATCTCTTCTGTGTACAATTGTAACTTTATCTGCGAATTTAGTTAGGAATGCACCTTCTTCAACTGCAGAATCCCCGCCACCTATTACAAATAGGTTTTTATTTTTGAAGAATGCACCATCACATACTGCACAATAACTTACACCGCGTCCACCTAGTTCTTGTTCACCAGGGACACCAATTTTTTTATATTCAGCACCAGTTGAAATAATTACCGCACGAGCTGTTATCTCTTTATTGCCTAAATTAATTTCTTTATAGTCACCTTTATCTTCAATAGATTTAATATCTCCATATTGATATTCAGCACCGAATTTTTTAGCGTGTTCGAACATTTTAGTTGATAAATCTGGACCAGTAATCATTTCGAATCCTGGGAAGTTCTCTACTTCCTCTGTATTTGCCATTTGTCCACCAGGCATGCCTCGTTCAATCATTACTGTGCTTAAATTTGCACGTGATGCATAAACTGCCGCAGTCATACCGGCTGGTCCAGCACCGATAATTGCAACATCATAATTTACTTCAGTCATTTTTATGCCTCCTACGTTTTTAATATCATGCGCATTATATATTAATATTTGAAATCTTTAAATTTATATGCTCAACAATTGATCAATTGCGTTATCTAACTTATAACGCGATACATTAAACAATTCCATAATTTTCTTTTTAGTCATATGACTATGATAATAACGATGATATAGATAAGCATGTGCAGCTACATATCTGTCAACTTCACTAAAATCAACATCGTTCGCAATTAACCCTTCACCTTTATCAATCCAACTTATAAATAATTCCGTATCTTTCTGTATGTCGTCCATTTCATATAAACTCACTAAACCTTTGTGAATGAAATCTAATTTATTTAAATGCAGTCCCTGTACTAAATAAGTAAGGTAAAGTTTTTCATAGTCATTCATTGTTTCTAAAATAGACCAAATCTCTTGAGTCATTAATATTTCTTTACCATTTAATTGATTTAATAAAAACACACCATAAAGTCTATAATGGCTATCATCATCTAATAACAGTGGTAATATTTTTTGATCAAATGTTTGTTTACTCTCTTCAAGTACCCAAGGTGCGTAGCCCACATCAACTTTAGAAATTTGCAGTAACTTCTCCCAAAACACTTTACTCTGTTCTTTATTTCCGAGGTAATAATAATTAAAGCTCAATGCATTAAACATTTGAATTGAGGCAAATTTACCTTTTTTGTATAGTGGTAATAATATTTGTTGAGATGCATCGTACTGTTTTAAATAGCTTAGTACTATGCCTAATTTAAAACTTTCATCATCATTCATTGGTACTACTTTACTTAATATTTTAAGATACTTGTGATACTTATCTTTTTCATTCGTATTGTAAAGTAGCAATGTATAGTGACATAGTGCATGTACATCTGAATTATCTTCTGCTAATAACGCTTCAAACATGTCTTTAGCAATATCATATTCACTTAAATACAAATAGCACATTGCTAATAAGTTTCGAATGACTCTATGTTCTTGAATTTTCTCATCTTGATTCAAAATATATTTACGTGCATCTTGTAATCTTCCTTGAGAAAATAAATATTGGAATAGTAATTGCGTTGAGAAAAGTTGTGCTTCGAGCTGAATTTTATCTTCACTCATATAAGACACTTCGAATGTTTTTTCTAATTCTTCTCTAAAGTCAGTATCATCAGTTAAAATCACATAATTAATACCAAACAAGAAGGCCTTGTTTGGCTCATTAAGGTCAATGTTTAATTGACTAAGTTGGTAGTAACTGTCGGCAACATGATTACCTTCAATAATGCTGTCATAAAACAAATGCTCAGCTCGTCTACCTAAATTAAGTTTGTTTAAGCAATAAGCATACTTTAATTTAATATCAAAATCTTGTGGTGACAAATCAAGCACTTTTTTATAGTATTCTACTGCCTTATTAAAATCTTGCATTTTATATTTTTGATCAGCCATTTTACGATAAAATGGTTCATCAAATTTCATCGAGATAATATTGTCATTGTTTTGCGCCATTCTTTGTCACCTCTCTTTATTTATGATGTATTAGCATAGGATTGCCATATGCAATGGCATAATCTGGTATATCTTTTGATACAACTGTTCCAGCTTTAACGACTACATGATTACCAATATGTACACCTGGTAGAATGGTCGAATTTGCACCGATTAATGTATGGTCACCAATGTACACTGGGCCATAGCGATATTCATCCACTAATACTTCGTGCGTTAATATTGTTGTATTATAACCAATTACAGAATTATTGCCAATTGTAATGAGTTGCGGATAAAAGAGATCAGGCATTACTTTATAGGCAATAGCAGTATGTTGTCCAATGGTCATATTCAATAGATTAATGTATATCCAACGTTTCCATTTTAAATTTGGTATAAAACGACATAATTCAATTAGCAATGTATTGGTGAATACTTTTGAAAAACGTACTAAACTATAAATTCGCCATAGCGGATTAATCTTATGATGTCCTTCTTTAGTTAACCGTCTCATGATTTCACTTTCGCCTTAGAGCTATTCCAAGTTAACGGACCTGCTTCTTTGTACAATGATGGTTGATATTTAATGCGACGATAAATTAAAATTACCAAACCAATTATAATTAAAATAACTGATACCAATTGCGCTACTCTAATATGACTTGTCAGCATTAAACTATCCGTTCTTAATCCCTCTACAAAGAAACGTCCAATTGAATACCATATTAAATAGAGTGTGAATGTTTCACCTACACGAAGATGCTTTCTAATTGTAATTAAAATGATGAATCCCAAAATATCCCATATAGATTCATATAAGAATGTTGGATGGTAGTATACCCCTTCAATATACATATTACGAATAATAAACTCAGGAATATGTAAATTTTCTAAAAAGGTTCTTGAGACTGGACCGCCATGGGCTTCATGATTCATAAAGTTACCCCAACGTCCAATACCTTGAGCTAAAATAATACTTGGTGCTACAATGTCACCAATTTGAAATGGATTTAAATTTTTAATTTTACAAACAATAATACCAGTGATAAATCCACCTAAAAGACCACCATGTATTGCAATACCACCATGCCATATCATTGGAATTTCAATAGGGTTTTGGGCGTAATATGGCCATTGAAAAATCACGAAGTAAATACGTGCAGCGATGAACCCAAAGATGGCACTGTAAAAGATGACGTCAACAAGCGTATCTTTATGTAAACCAACATATTTCAAGCTTTCTTGAGCTATGAAATAACCAATAAGGATTCCTACCGCAATAATGATACCGTACCATTTTATTGAAAGCGGACCTATGCTAAATGCAGTAGAATCAATATAATTCAGATTAAAAAGCATGTTTTAGTTCTCCTTGCTTTGATGACCTTTTTTTAAGATTTCTTCATTTAAACGTTGATTAAATTCTTCAGCTGTATTAATCCCCATTATATTTAAACGATAATTCATTGCTGCGACTTCTATAATGACTGCAACATTTCGTCCTGGTCTTACAGGAATTGTTTTTTTAGTGATTTCTGTATCAAGAATTTGTAATGTTTCTTCATTCAATCCAACTCGGTCATACAGTTTATCTTTATCCCAATTTTCAAGGTTAATGTTAAGACGAATTTGTTTTTGTGTGAGGATCGACCCCGCTCCAAATAATGTCATGACATTGATGATACCGAGACCCCTAATTTCTAATAAGTGCTCAATTAATTTAGGTGGTGTCCCTATTAATTCATCTTTAGTTATTTCACGAATTTCTACGTTATCATCAGCTACGAGTCGATGACCTCTTTTCACTAATTCAAGTGCAGTCTCACTTTTACCTATACCAGAATCTCCAGTGATTAACACACCCACACCATAAACATCGACTAATACACCATGTAATGATGTTGTCTTAGCTAATTCATGTTCAAGGAATGTCGTTAATCGACTCATTAAACTTGTAGTTGCATCCTTTGATACGATTAGTGGTGTATCCATTTCTTGAGCGGCATCAATCAGCTCTTGCGGAGGTTCTAATCCTCTTGTCACAATAATTGCAGGTGTTTCAGGACGACATAATTTTCTCATGCGTCCATGACGTTCCTCGTCTGGTAATAAATTATAAAACGATAATTCTGTAGTACCTAGTAATTGAATGCGGTCTGCAGCATAGTGTGAAAAATATCCAGCCATTTCTAGACCTGGTCTAGAAATATCCGTATTTTTAATAGGTTTATGTAATCCTTTTTCACCCGTAAACAATTCTAATTTAAGTAATTTGACTAATTTCTCTGTCGTTAACATGAGTTCACCTCAAAATTTTCACTTGAATTCATTCACCTATTATCATATCAAAAATAAAGACAAGATTAATATAAAAAAGAAGAAATCCTATTATATTTGTTTCGTTTACACCTTAGATTGCTTTTAAATGATTAAGGGAACAACATACAGTTTGTATTAAATCACTTAACCTCACTTATTGAATTTCTTATTATAATTCCCTTTGTTGGGTTTAATGTTATGTTATTAAAAAAACTGAGAAAAGCTAGATGTGAGCGTATTCTCAGTTAAGTCATTTAATGCGAGATGCCTATGATCCCTTAAATTACTATTAATTTTCAAAATCTATATTTCAATTTATTCTACTTTATCTCGTTCAAGTACCGTTTTTAAATATTTACCTGTGTATGATGATTCTACATTTGCAATCTCTTCTGGTGTACCAGTAGCAACTAGTGTACCACCACCATCGCCACCTTCAGGTCCTAGATCAATAATATGATCTGCTGTTTTAATGACATCTAGATTATGTTCAATAATCACAACAGTATCACCGTTCTCAACTAGACGATTAAGCACTTTTAGCAAACGACTAATATCATCGACATGCAAACCAGTTGTAGGTTCATCAAGAATATAGATGGAACGACCAGTTGAACGTTTATGCAATTCAGATGCTAATTTAACACGTTGTGCTTCTCCTCCTGATAGAGTTGTAGCTTGTTGTCCAAGCGTGATGTAACCTAAACCAACATCTACAAGTGTTTGTAATTTACGATGTATTTTAGGAATGTTTTCAAAGAAATACGTTGCTTCTTCGACTGTCATTTCAAGCACTTGAGCAATATTCTTACCTTTATAAGTCACTTCTAATGTTTCACGGTTATAGCGCTTCCCATCACAAACTTCGCATGGAACATACACATCAGGTAAAAAGTGCATTTCAATTTTAATAATGCCATCACCTTTACAAGCTTCACAACGTCCACCTTTAACATTAAAGCTAAAGCGTCCTTTTTGATAACCACGAATTTTCGCTTCATTAGTTTGAGCAAATACATCACGTATATCATCAAATACGCCAGTATAAGTGGCTGGATTAGAACGTGGCGTTCTACCGATAGGAGATTGGTCAATATCAATAATTTTATCTAATTGATCAATACCTTCAATGCTATCAAAGGCACCCGGTTTAACTTTAGATTTATTTATTTTTTGAGCTAATGATTTATATAATACTTCATTAACTAGTGAACTTTTACCTGAACCAGACACACCTGTTACAACTGTCATTACAGACAATGGAATATCTACATCTACACCTTTTAAGTTATTACTTCGTGCACCTTTGATACTAATTTTGCGATCAGTTACTTCTCGACGATGTTCAGGAACGTCGATACGTTTCTTACCGCTTAAATATTGTCCTGTTAAAGATTTCTTATCTTTCATGACTTTACTTGGTGTGCCACAAGAGACGATTTCACCACCATGATTACCTGCACCAGGACCGACATCTACGAGATAATCAGCTGCTCGCATAGTGTCATCATCATGTTCAACAACAATAAGTGTATTGCCCAAATCTCGCATTTCTTTTAAGGTGCTTATCAGACGATCATTATCACGTTGGTGTAAACCAATAGAGGGCTCGTCAAGCACATAAAGTACCCCTGTTAAGCGTGAACCGATTTGTGTCGCTAATCGAATACGTTGTGCTTCACCACCAGAAAGAGTACCTGACGCACGATTAAGTGTTAAATATTCTAATCCAACATTATTTAAAAATGACAATCTTGAAATGATTTCTTTTAAAATTTGACTTGCAATAGCTCTATCTTGTTCTGAAAGCTCGATATTTTCATAGTAATTTAATGCATTCTTGATAGAATATTCGACTACTTCTCCAATATTATATCCACCAACGTAAACAGATAGCGCTTCTTTACTTAAACGTTTACCGTAACAAGTTTCGCAAGGCAGTTCAGTCATGTATTTACTCATTACTTCACGTGTATATTCCGATGGTGATTCATGATAACGACGGTCAATATTGGGAACAACACCCTCGAATTTCATTCTTCTATGACGTGTCCCACCGTTACGACTGTGGAAAGAAAAATCAATTTCTTTATCTCCTGAACCATTCATTAATATGTTTTTCTGTCTATCAGTCAACTTTTTATATGGCTTATCCATATTAATTTTATATACTTCGCATACGCGTTTTAATAAAGTTGGGTAAAAATCTGAGCTCGTAGGTTCCCATGGTTCAATCGCACCTTCATTTAGAGTCTTATTAGGGTCTGGAACTACCAAATCAAGATCGACGGTTAATCTTTGACCTAAACCATCACAAGTTGGACAAGCACCGAACGGACTATTGAAACTAAACATTCTAGGTTCTAATTCACCAATAGAGAACCCGCAAATTGGGCAAGCATGATTCTCAGAAAATTTAAGGTCCTCGCCATCAATTACATCGACAGTAATGTTGCCATCAGCTAATTCTAAACCTGTCTCAATTGAATCTGCTAAACGTGTTTCAATACCATCTTTAACTACCAAACGGTCTACGACTACCTCGATAGTATGGTTTTTATTTTTATCTAATTCTGGAACCTCATTGACATCGACAATATCGCCGTCAACTCTAAGACGTACATAGCCTTTTTTACCAATATCTGCGATAAGTTTCTCATGACTACCTTTTCTATGAGAAACAACTGGCGCTAAAATTTGAATTTTAGTGCGTTCTTTAAGCTCTAAAATGCGATCAACCATTTGTTGCACAGTTTGAGATTCAATTTCAATATTATGATTAGGACAATATGGCTTGCCTATTCGTGCGTATAACAAACGAATATAATCATAAATCTCCGTTACCGTTGCTACTGTTGAGCGAGGATTTTTACTTGTCGTCTTTTGGTCAATTGAAATAGCTGGTGATAATCCCTCTATCGTATCAACATCTGGTTTATCCATTTGCCCCAAAAATTGACGCGCGTATGCACTTAATGATTCTACATAACGTCTTTGACCTTCAGCATAAATTGTATCGAATGCTAAAGATGATTTACCTGACCCAGATAACCCTGTCATAACAATTAATTTATTTTTTGGAATTTCAATGTCTACGTCTTTTAAGTTATGTGCACGTGCACCCTTTACTACAATCCTTGGTCCCTTCATTCAAATGTCACCCTTCTGATTTTAATTCAAATAACATATCTCTTAGTTCTGTTGCTTTTTCAAAGTCTAAATCTTTAGCTGCTTTTTTCATTTCTTTTTCTATATTTTCAATTGTTTTTTGTCTTTCTTTTTTAGTCATTTTCTTAGGTAATTCGGTTTGTTGTTTTTCATTTGTTTCATCATTATCAACCGTGGCACTAATAACATCATGAATTTTCTTATTAATTGTTTTAGGTGTGATTCCATATTTTTCATTATGTGCCATTTGTATATCACGACGTCTTTGCGTTTCATCAAGCGCATACTGCATTGAATCGGTAATTTTATCGGCATACATAATCACTTCACCTTTCTCATTTCGTGCAGCACGACCTATCGTTTGGATTAATGAGCGGTTTGAGCGCAAGAAACCTTCTTTATCTGCATCTAAAATAACAACTAATGAAACTTCCGGTATATCAATTCCCTCTCTTAATAGATTGATACCGACAACAACATCATACGTTCCCATTCTTAAGTCACGAATAATTTCAATACGTTCTAACGTTTTAATCTCTGAGTGTAGGTAATTTACTTTAATACCCGCTTCTTTCATGTATGTCTTTAAGTCTTCACTCATTTTTTTAGTTAACGTTGTGACTAAGACACGTTCATCTCTATCAATACGTTCTTGAATTTCACTAAGTAAATCATCAATTTGATTTTTAGTTGGTCGAACGTCAATTTTAGGATCTAAAAGACCAGTAGGACGAATAATTTGTTCAATCATTTCATCGGTATGTTCAATCTCATAAGGTCCTGGTGTAGCTGATACATATACCAACTGATTCGTTTTTTGTTCAAACTCCTCAAATTTTAATGGTCGGTTATCCATCGCACTAGGTAATCGGAAACCATGATCTACTAGCACTTGCTTACGCGCACGGTCACCGTTAAACATCCCTCTTATTTGTGGCAATGTAACGTGAGACTCATCAATCATTACTAACCAGTCATCACCGAAATAATCTAGTAACGTATAAGGTGTTGAACCTAAAGGTCTTAACGTTAGATGTACAGAATAGTTCTCGATACCCGAACAGAATCCCATTTCTCTCATCATTTCTAAATCATAATTCGTTCGTTGCTCTAGACGTTGTGCTTCTAATAGCTTATTCTCATCTTTTAATTCTTTTAATCGCTCTTCTAATTCCTTCTCAATACGCTCTATGGCAATCTTCATTTTTTCTTCTCGTGTTACGAAGTGAGACGCCGGGAAAATCGCGAAATGTTCACGTTCGCGAATGACTTCTCCCGTTAAATAATTAACTTCTCGAATACGATCAATTTCATCGCCAAAAAATTCAACACGAATACACATTTCTTCACGTGAAGCTGGGAAAATTTCAACCACGTCGCCACGTACTCTAAATGTACCACGTTGGAAATCAATATCATTTCTAGAATATTGTACGTCTACGAGTTTACGAAGCAGTTCACTTCGATCCATTTCCATACCAACTCGAACACTTACTACTAAATCTTTATATTCTTCCGGATTACCTAAACCATAGATACAGCTGACACTGGCAATGATAATGACATCATCACGTTCAAATAATGCACTTGTGGCAGAATGTCGTAGTTGGTCAATTTCGTCATTAATTGAGGCATCTTTCTCAATAAACGTGTCTGTTGAAGGTACATAGGCTTCTGGTTGATAGTAATCATAGTAACTAACAAAGTATTCTACTCTATTTTCAGGAAAGAATTCCTTAAACTCACTATACAGTTGCCCCGCTAATGTTTTATTGTGTGCAATGATGAGCGTTGGTTTCCCCACTTCTTTAATAACATTACTCATTGTAAATGTCTTACCTGTACCAGTGGCACCTAAAAGCGTTTGATGACGCTTTCCTTCTTTAACACCTTTGACTATTTTCTCTATTGCTTGTGGTTGGTCCCCTTGTGGATCAAACTCAGAATTCAATTTAAACGGGTAATGTTCCACCATTCTGATAAGCGCCTCCTTAAATTAAGCATTCTTAACTATTTATTTAAAACTTTAGTGTAAATAAATGATGTATGAAAATTTAACAATGATTTGTTTTAAATTGTATCTTTATTCTTAATAAAAATTCTACTGAAATAATTTAAATGACCTCTTTAAGTGAAAATCATAAATTCATTCACTTAATAATTTCCTATTATTTGTTAAGTATTCTCACTTAAGGCTATTTTATCAAATATATAAATAAAAATACAAACGTTTGTTCGCTTACGTTTGTATTTTCAAAATCATTTATTATTATTTAATATTCCACTAATGCTTGTGATTTATTCATATATAATTTAATGGCGCCCGCTCTTAAATATGCTTTAAATTTTACTTCCATCTGAACAAATTGTGCATTTACACTATAAATCAACTTACAGTAACATTCAAAAGCTCTGTTTGATAGTATTTAGTCTTGATGCTTATGAAATTCAAGGTTGTCTATAATGACATATCCAGCTAATAGGGATACTACATCGATAAAGATTATCCATTCATTATGAAAGAATCCTTTGTAAATTGAAGCAGCTATCAAAATCAATGTCACAATAACACCCACCCATTTACTTCGAGTTATGACACTAAACAACACGACTAATACACATGGAAAAAATGCAGCTAAAGCGTACCAAATCATTTATCTCACCCATTTTTTCGATTTAAAATCGCCATTGTAGTTTCTCGCAATTCTGCTCGAGGAATGAAGTTTTCAGTTAGCATTTCAGGTATGACATTTTCTATGAAATCTTGAACAGAACTTAAGTGATCAAATTGCATGATTGTTTCCAAGCTGTGTTCATAAATTTCAAAGAATAAGTCCTCGGGATTACGTTTCTGTATTTCGCCGAACGTTTCATACAATAAATCAATTTTGTCGGCTACAGATAAAATTTGACCCTCTAACGAATCATCTTTCCCCTCTTGTAGTCGTTCTCGATAAATATCTTTATAAGGTTCAGGTATTTCTTCATTAATAAACGTGTCCACCATATCTTGTTCAACTTGAGAAAACAACATTTTCAATTCCGTTTTAGCGTACTTTACTGGTGTTTTAATGTCACCAGTAAACACTTCGGCAAAATCATGATTCAGTGCCTTTTCATATAAACTTTTCCAATCAATAGTATTACCATGATATTCTTCTACAGTCGCTAAATATTGTGCAATCTTGGTAACTTTAAAAGAGTGAGCAGCAACATTATGTTCAAAATATTTAAATTTACCTGGTAAGCGAATTAATTTCTCTAAATCAGAAAGTCTCTTAAAATATTGATGAACACCCATTTTACCTTACCTCCATACTCTATTAAATAAAGATTATACTTACATTTATTATATCAATCAACATTTCTATGAGAAGTGTCAATTCTTTATACATTGTAAAATGTTGAAAAAGTATAAAAAAATAAGACCCTCAGCATAGTTTCACGCTTAAATGAACTATCGAAGTGTCTTAAGTATACAATTTGTCGAATGATTATATTACGATTCGTTATATTGAATTTGAAGCTTTCATCATTTTATCAAATACTTTGGTTGGCAATATAGCATGTAAAAATTCAAGGGGTTTAGCTGCAAATCCTGTTAGATAACGCGGTTTAGGTTTATTACTGTCTATTGCTTTTGAATTCGCTTTTGTTACTACCATTGGATTTGAAAGCATATTAGAATGATATTGCTTTTTCATACTTTGAGTCACTTTCATCGCAGTAGCTTCATAGGCACCGCCTTTTGTAGAATCAGCCAATTTATCAGCAGCGATGATCCCCCAATCTGTTTTAATCCCACCTGGTTCAATAATAGATACTTCTATCCCGAATTCCTCTACTTCCATTCGTAAAGCATCGCTAAAGGCTTCTAATGCATATTTCGTAGGATGATACCAAGCGCCAAAATAAGTTGTAAGTCGTCTACCCATAGATGAAATATTAATGATATGTCCTGATTTTTGTGCTCTCATATGTGGTAAAACTAGCTGTGTAATAAGTGCTAAACCAAATATATTTACTTCAAATTGCCGTTTCGCTTATTCAATTGTGACATCTTCGATTGCACCATATTAACCATAACCGGCATTATTAACGAGTACATCAATTCTTCCTTCGTTTTCGATAATAGTATCGATTGCCGTTTTGATTGAAGCTTCATTTGTTAAATCTAATTTTAATGGGTTCACCTGTTTTATATTTTCAAGACTTTCTATCCTACGACTAGCGCCATAAACTATATTTCCCTGTACTGCTAAATATTCTGCTGTTTTATAACCAATACCACTTGTTGCTCCTGTAATTAAAATGACTTTTCCCATAAATGATTTCACCTTTATATTCTATTTTGAAAACACGATTATGCGTAAAAAGCACAAATCTATTATTAAAAATTCGCTTATATTGAGCTTACTTCAATACATAACAATTATTTCATTTTTCTTTTATTAACCAATATATACTAGTTACACAGGAATGTATTGTGATAAGTATTTTAATTAAAGATTAGATTGTTTTCCTAAAATGTACAGAAAGCGGTTCCTAAACATTTATATAAAATAAAACACCCCTTGCTCTAACTATGCCGCGCTAATTCGTTTAATCTTCCTATAAATTTCTATAAAACGGCATTATTCAAAAAAAGAGTTCAATAACTATGCTAAATTGCATAGCCATTGAACTCTGACATCTGAATATATTAAAACTAATGTCTATAAACTTGTTAGTGAATAAAATTATAGCTTGAAGTGTTTGTAATTGTTCTATTTGTAACATGGTTATAATGACCATTCCAGTTCATTTCTGAAACATATACTGATCCATCTTGATTAACATGTTCCACGACACCTACATGACCATAATAACCAGCAGTTGTTTGGAAAATAGCACCTACTTCTGGGCGATTATCTACTGTTAATCCGGCATTTTTTGCTGAGTATGCCCAGTTATTAGCATTACCCCAATAACTACCAATTGAGCGTCCTAATTGTTGTCGTCGATCAAATGCATAGTATGTACAATTTCCGAAACTATAAAGGTTACCTTGATTGGCAGTTGTAACATGTTGATACGATACTGGTGTATTCACTGATGAGTGGTATGAATCGTGCATAGTATTTGTAGGTGCACTTGTAGGTACAATATTGTAACCAGTCACATTTGTTGTGCTAGCACTTACTGATTGAGCTACCACATCTGATTGATTAAATGCTGTTGTTTCTGCATAAGTTTGTGCATAATTGATCTCTTTATTTTCTAATTTTGCTGCACCTTTTTCACTTACTGCAATTAAGTCACCTGGATGAATTAATGCAGTTACACCTGGGTTAAAGTTATATAATTGTTCAAGTGATAAGTGATGTGATAATGCAATTTGGTATAATGTATCACCAACTTAACTTTAACGATATCTTTATTTGTTAATCCTAGATTTGTTTCTTGCTCCACTTGACTATTGTAAGTATTTGATTGTTGTGAAGTTGTATGTGTTGAATTTGTATATTCTTGTGCATTAGCTAAACCACTTAAACCTGCTAAAGCTGCAATAGAAGTCAATGTTACTGTAAGAGTCTTATTAATCATGTTGTCATTCCTTTGTTGTTTTATATTATTAATCTTTTATAATGTAGCATAACATATATTGTAGAAGTTCAATGTTATCGGCTTGTAATATAAAGGTTAAAATGGGCTTAAATAACATATGAAATTGTATACTCTAGTAATAAATAACATTACATTTTACATTTACTTAGCTATTATTTAGATTCTCAAAAAATAAGGAGTAAGACAATGAATTCAAAACGAACTCTATCTCACTCCTATTTTCAATTCTATTACATTAATTGTCACTTTGATTCATTGTATATCTTAAATACGATTCAATAAATGGTCCAATCTCCCCATCCATGACTGCATCAACTTTACCAGTCTCTTCATTTGTTCGATGATCTTTTACCATAGAATAAGGATGGAAAACATATGAACGAATTTGGCTTCCCCAACCAATTTCTTTTTGTTCACCACGTATTTCAGCCATTTCACGTTCTTGCTCTTCTAATTTTAATTGGTATAATTTAGCTTTTAACATTTTCATCGCTGCTTCACGGTTTTTAATTTGTGAACGTTCATTTTGGTTATTGACTACGATGCCTGTTGGATGGTGTGTAATTCGAATTGCAGATTCTGTTTTATTTATATGCTGACCTCCAGCACCTGATGCTCTAAATGTATCTACTGTAATATCGTCAGGATTAATTTCTATTTCAATTTCATCATTATTAAATTCCGGAATGACATCACATGAGGCAAATGACGTGTGACGGCGCCCAGATGAATCAAATGGAGAAATTCTAACTAGTCTATGAACTCCTTTTTCGGCTTTTAAATAACCATACGCATTATGCCCTTTAATTAACAATGTGACACTTTTGACGCCCGCTTCATCACCTGGTAAATAATCAACAGTTTCAACTTTAAACCCTTGTTGTTCACCATAACGTTGGTACATACGTAGTAACATACTAGCCCAGTCTTGTGATTCAGTACCACCAGCACCCGGATGTAATTCTAAAATTGCATTATTCGCATCATGTGGACCATCTAATAATAATTGCAATTCAAACTGATCAACTTTCTCTTTAAAGTCGAGAACATTTTGTTCTAAATCACTCTTTACATCACCATCTAACTCTTCTTGTAATAATTCCCAAGTTGCCGTCATATCCTCAACTTCTTCTTCTAATTCATGATAACCATTTACAACTGATTTTAATGCATTATTTTTATCAATAACATCTTGTGCTTTATTTTGATCATCCCAAAAGTCAGGTTCAGTCATCATTTCTTCATATTCTTGAATATTTGTCTCTTTATTTTCAAAGTCAAAGAGACCCCCTAATTTGTGCTAAGTTGTTACGATATTCATCTATATTTCGCTTAATTTCAGATAATTCCATATTTATCTCTCCTATTCTTACCTAATTCATATTTGATAGGATATGTAAAAAGTAGGAGCGTGAATTCTTTTTCACAACTCCCACTTATTATTAAACATAAAACCTATTCTTCTTTTCCATGACAATTTTTATATTTCTTGCCACTACCACATGGACATGGGTCATTACGACCAACTTTGTCGCCTTTAACAATAGGCTGCTTTTTAGCTTTCTCTTTGCCATCTTCAGCAGAGACATGTTGAGCTGTTCCAAAGTCAGTTGTTTTCTCTCTTTCTATATTTTCATCAACTTGAATTACAGATTTAAGGATGAATTTAGATGTATCTTCCTCAATATTTTGCATCATCATATCAAATAACTCATGACCTTCATTTTGATAATCACGAAGTGGATTTTGTTGTGCATATGAACGTAAATGGATACCTTGACGTAATTGATCCATAGTATCAATATGATCTGTCCAGTGAGTATCTATAGAGCGTAGTAATATCATACGCTCAAATTCAACCATTTGGTCACCAATTTTGGCTTTTTGGCTTTCATATACTTTTTCAATTTTAGACCAAACTACTTCGAAGATGTCTTCAGAATCTTTACCGTTAATTTCTTCTTCTTTAAGATCGCCTTCTTGTAAAAAGACATCATTAACGTAATTAATAAACGGAGCGTAGTCAGGATTGTCATCTTCTTCACTTATATGATAGGTCACACCACGTTGTAATGTAGAACGTAACATTGCATTAACTAATTGTGAACTATCCTCTGAATCGATAATATTGTTTCTTTCATTGTAGATAATTTCACGTTGCTTACGTAAAACTTCATCGTATTCAAGTATACGTTTACGTGCATCAAAGTTGTTACCTTCAACACGTTTTTGAGCAGATTCAACAGCGCGGGATACCATTTTTGATTCAATAGGAGTCGAATCATCCATGCCTAAACGGTTCATCATTTTTTGAAGTCTTTCAGAACCGAAACGAACCATTAATTCATCTTGAAGTGATAAATAGAAACGACTATCCCCTCTATCACCTTGACGACCAGAACGACCACGTAATTGGTCATCTATACGTCTAGATTCATGTCGTTCAGTACCAATAACTGCTAAACCGCCAATTTCTTCTACACCTTCACCTAGTTTAATATCAGTACCACGACCAGCCATGTTTGTCGCTATTGTCACAGCACCTTTTTGTCCTGCATTTGCAACAATTTCCGCTTCACGTTCGTGGTTTTTAGCGTTTAATACATCGTGTCTAATACCACGTTTTTTAAGTAAATTAGAGATATATTCACTTGTTTCAACTGCAACAGTACCTAAAAGAACGGGTTGACCTTGTTTATGTTTTTCGACTACGTCTTCAACGACTGCATCAAATTTACCTTTTTGACTAATGTAAATTAAATCAGATTTATCATCACGTTGAACAGGTTTATTCGTAGGAATTTGTGTAACCGTCATATTATAAATATTACGGAATTCTTCTTCCTCTGTTTTTGCAGTACCAGTCATACCAGCTAATTTATTATACATACGGAAATAGTTTTGGAAAGTAATGGATGCCATTGTTTTCGATTCATTTTGAATTTTAACGCCCTCTTTAGCTTCTATCGCTTGGTGAAGACCTTCAGAGAATCGACGACCAGGCATTGTACGTCCAGTAAATTGGTCAACAATGAGTACTTCTCCATCAACAACCATGTAGTCCACGTCACGTTGTAATGTTACGTGTGCTTTTAATGCTGTATTAATGTGACTAATAACTTCAACATTCTGTACATCATATAAATTTTCAATTTTAAACATACGTTCAGCTTTGTCTGCACCTTGTTCAGTTAAATGAACTGCTTTTGTCTTTTCATCATATTTATAATCATCTTCAGCTTTTAACATTTTGGCGAACACATTCGCTTGTGTATATAATGACGTAGATTTTTCTGCTTCCCCAGAGATAATTAAAGGCGTTCTAGCTTCATCAATTAAAATAGAGTCTACCTCATCGATGATTGCAAAATGTAATGGTCTCATTACACGCTCTTCGGCATAGTTCACCATATTATCTCTTAAATAATCAAATCCTAATTCATTATTCGTACTATAAGTAATATCTTGAGCATAGGCTTCACGTTTTTCATTCGTTGATTTACTATTTAAATTTAATCCTACAGTTAGTCCTAAGAATTCATATAACTCTGCCATTTCTTCACTTTGAACACTAGATAAGTATTCGTTAACTGTGATTACGTGCACACCACGACCTGCAAGCGCATTTAAATACGTAGGCATCGTCGCTGTTAAAGTTTTACCTTCACCGGTTCTCATTTCAGCGATATCACCTTTATGAATGGCGATACCACCCATTACTTGCACTTTATAAGGTGTCATATTAAAGACACGTTTTGCCCCTTCTCTTACTAAAGCATATGCTTGAGGTAAGATTTTATCTAGATAGTCATTTTGTTTTTTTACATCTTCAATTTCTTGTACTTCTTGTTGAAATTGCTTCGTCTTATTTTTAATTTCTTCATCAGTTAAGATAGCCATATCTTCCTCTAATGAAAGTACTTCATCGGCTATTTTACTTAGACGTTTAGTTTCTTTTTTATTGCCGTCAACAATTTTTGATAAAAATCCCATTACGTCCGCTCCTTTAGCTTAAAAACTGTTTGGCTTACAACAATTTATCATATCATTTATACTTTAGAATTTATACTTAAATACTCATATAAGTGCGACGCTTAATTGTGCGCAACTTAAATAACTTACTTCCTTTTCCCCTAATTTGAATCGCTAAGCCTAATTTATTATTTAAATATCCAATTACCTCATTACATTAGCACAGCATGATATTAGCGTCCACGAATTACTATAATATTAGTTACAAAAAAGAGTGGAACAGAATTCATTTTGAATTCATCGTCCCACCCTTATAAGGATAACTATAACTGAGTGTATTTTATTATTATTACCTTCTCAGCTTAGTTATATCTGCAAATTGTCATTGTGAACTTAACACCATAAATATATTTCAAAATTGATTTAAATTAATAACTTACTATTAATCAATTATTCAGTCGTTTCAATTAATCCATATTTACCGTCTTTACGTTTATAAACAATACTTGTACCATCTGTTTCACGATCAGTGAAGATATAGAAATCATGTCCTAATAATTCCATTTGTAATACTGCTTCTTCAGAATCCATTGGTTTTAAGCTAAATTGTTTAGAACGGATAATCTCAATTTCACTATCATTTGTTGGTTCATCATTAACGTCATCAACATTTTCTGGCGGTGCTTCTTGTACTTCAGCTACAAACGCTTCTGGTTCTCCATGCGTTTTATGCTTACGATTAACACGTGTTTTATATTTACGTACTTGACGTTCTAATTTGCTAGTAACTAAATCAATACCTGCATATAAATCATCATGTCTTTCTTCTGCTCTTAATGTAACATTCTTCAATGGAATTGTTACTTCGATTTTAGTTGTAGAATTTTGATACGTTTTTACTTTTACGTGTGCGACTGCATTAGGCACATCGTTAAAATAACGTTCAAGTTTACCAATTTTGTCCTCAATATAGTTGCGGATGGCATCTGTAATAGTGAGGTTATCTCCATGAATTTCAAATCTAATCATAGCTATCTCTCCTTTAACCTCTTATGTTGGTAATTCTTACTATTATAATACCACGTTTAACCTATCTTGAAAACGTAAACACTTTGAATTTTCTGACATTTTTATCGTATAATTTACACCCAGCATGATGAATTGTTAATCCTGTTGTATAAATATCATCAACGAGTAATATTTCTTTACCAGTTAAATCCACATCTTCTTTAATATAAAAAGGATTCATAGCTCTTGCTCTCTCTACTTTCCCAAGTTTTGACTGTTTGGGACGCAATTCAGTTGCCAATATGTTCGAATATTGAACCCCCATTTTTTCTAATACTGTTGCGACTGGGTTAAATGTTCTTTGAATGTCTCGTTCAATTGGAGATGGAATAGGTACAATCAGATCACAAGATGTTTTTGGTAAGTTGAGTTGTGAGGCTATAACCTCAGCTAAATAATAATCTTTCATTAGTTTGTATTGCTGTATCATTTCTTTCATAATACCGGAATATTGGTAGTCACAATAAAGCTGTTCCATTAGTTTAAAATTTTTAGCTAAAAATTGACAATCCAAGCAGTCATTTTCTTTATTATCCCGATAATTTAAGCACTTAGGACAACGTTGGTCATTCTTAATTAATTTCACACTATCCCACATTTCTAAACATGATGAACACATACGTTGAGGTACTCGATAAAAGTTAAAAACATTAAGCGATTCATATATTGGCAATCCGCATTGTATACATTTAACCAATTACCCACCCACGTTCTATACCTAATCGATTCATTTTTTTAATTTCTCTTTTAGCTTGTATCATAGCTATACTTACACCTTCATGCATAAATATCACTTTTCCTGTAGGTGCTTCTTGTTTACGACCAACCCGACCCGCAATTTGAATAAGTGCAGCCTTTTCAAAAGTATGTGCGTTGATGACAATGACATCTAATTGTGCCATTGTGAAACCTCTTTCTAGAATTGTTGTCGTAAAAACGATAGCATGTTCACCGTTTCGTAGTGCTTGAACTTTGCTAAATCGTAGTGCATCTTTGCTTGAAACATAGATTAAATCTGAAAAGTGGTAACGATAGTGTTGGTACGTCTCTACCATCAATTCAATATTGTTAAAGAATACTAGTGTGTATCGTTTTTCGTTAATTTGATTCATTAAAATTCTTTTCAATTTAAGTTGTATATGCTTAACGTTTAATTTGAAATATGTGAAATTGGGGACTGGTAGTGGATGTTTATGGAAACGTGCAGGTAAGGTAATGATTTGCTCAGAAGACAAACGATTCAACAGCTCTTTCGGAGGTGTTGCCGTCATAAATATGTGGCTATATTTTTGTTTTGATGATAATCGAATTGCCTCCATAAGCCGAGGATCCATTGATAAAGGAAAGGCATCAACTTCGTCGATAAATATAACATCAAAGTGAGATTTAAATCTAAACAATTGATGAACGGTTGCAACAATGAAGTGACCATTATATTGTTGTTGGCTACTTTGGTGTAATACATCTATGTCTTCTGAATTGAATGCTTCTTTAATGCGCAAACTAATTTCTACTACAACATCTACTCTTGGGGATACTATGGCTACATTAAACCCAAGTTGGCGTGCTACCCGTATACCTTCATACATCATTTCAGTCTTACCCGCACCAGTAACCGCATATAATAATAATGGTTGAAGCGTTTTAATTGCTTGTACAATGGCCTCTGAAGCATATTGTTGTTGTTCTGATAATTGAAAGGGTAAGTCGTAATATCCATCAGAAATTGCATTCTCACTTTGCGTAATCCTAAATTCTGTAATATTGTCCATGCGCCCTAATTGTATACAATACCTACAATAAATAATACGTTCTTCTGAAATAGGTGTTTCATATTCATACATATAACGTTTGTCTATATTGCCACATTGAAGACATTGATAACCATCATCTGTAGCGATAATACCAGGTGTAACTTGAGTAACTGTCTCATCACTTAACGTCACATCTGGACTAACTAACTTTCCGTAGAATTTTATTACGAATCACTCCTTATAAAATAAAAAAGCCTAAAAGATGTTAAAAAAATATTGAAACACTATGTGCTAAACAATACTTTCTTAAACGCTTTTAGACTTAAATTATAAACAATTAATTAATTTCGATTTTTCTTGGGAAATATCCTAAACCTAATCCGCCTGAACCAAGATGAGATGCAATAACTGGTCCAAATTCTGAATACTGGATATTGATGTTTGGATATGTCTCTTTTAAATGGTTATAAAAGTCTTTACCTTCATCAATTTTATCACCATTGATTACAAAAACGGTAACTTCATCAATATCTTTAATAATTTCAAAGATATTCTCTTCTAATGTATTAAGTGCACGTTTTTTAGTACGTACCTTTTCAAAAGGATGAATTTTGCCATCTTTTTCGAAACGAAGTACAGGTTTCATTTTTAATAATGTTCCAACCCATGCTTGAGCACCAGTTATACGTCCACTTTTTTGTAAATTCTTAAGATCATCAACAATTAAGTAAGCGCCAGCTTGTTCTCGGATTTCTTGTAATTCTTCAATAATTACTTCTGGTGTAAATCCTTTGTCAATGAGTTCTTTAGCATAGATTGTATAACTTCCTTCAATCATCGCTGCCAATTTACTATCAAACGTATGAACATTGACACCTTCTACCATTTCTCCAGCTTGTGTAGCTGATTGATAGCTGCCACTTATACCACTTGATAAAGCAATCACAATAATATCAGTGTAGCCTTTATCTCTTAACTTCTCATAATTCTCAATCCATTCCCCAATAGCCGGTTGACTTGTTGTTGGGAATGTTTTAGATGAGGCCATTTTATTATAAAAACGTTCAATTGGTACGTTATCATTCTCAGTAAACGTTTCTCCATCATCAAATGCAACACTTAATGGTGCAATAGGTATCTCATATTGGTCCATAAAGTCTTGTGGTAGATACCCAGTTGAATCTGCCATTAATGCGATTTTCATAGTAGTCCTCCTCAATTATACTCAAAGCTATTATAAATTATTTTTATTGAAAAAGAAATTCATAATCAGATATTTCTTCATTTAAAATGAAGCGTGTATAATAAAGGTCAAATATTCTTTTTATTTATTGGAGGTGAACATCTTTGAGCAATCATATTATTACGATTAAACAGGAACATTCGATTGAAAATGTCATTAATAAATCTAGATTCATCGCACACATCAAACCTGTTTCATCAGAGGATGAAGCTAAAGCATTCATAAACGAAATTAAGCAACAACATAAAGAGGCTACGCATAACTGTTCAGCTTATACAGTTGGTGATCAAATGAATATTCAGAAAGCAAATGATGATGGTGAACCAAGTGGCACTGCGGGTGTCCCTATGCTTGATATATTAAAAAAATTAGATGTACATAATGTTTGTGTCGTTGTTACTCGATACTTTGGGGGTATTAAACTTGGTGGTGGCGGACTTATACGGGCATATAGTGGTGCTGTTAGAGACATCATTTATGATGTAGGACGTGTAGAACTACGTGATGCTATTCCTACTACCGTGACTATCAATTATGATTTAACTGGAAAGTTAGAATATGAATTGGCCTCTACAACGTACTTTCTAAGAGATACCACTTATACCGATAAGGTTAGTTATCAAATTGATGTCGTACAAACTGAATATGATGACTTTATTGCATTTTTAAATAAGAACACAGCTGGTAATTTTGAATTGCATGAAGCAGACGTAAAGAAATTACCATTTGATATACCCACTAATTAATAAACAACCTTGTTTGTATAACACTACCTAATCATTTAAGTAGTTATTACAAACAAGGCTTTATTTTTTATCATGTTGATCTACACCATTATCACCGTGATGTTGTTCATTCTTTTTTGTTATTAAATTAAGTATCGGACGATAACTATCATCAATCAAACCTGTAAATTCAACAATCAATTCAATTGTGATAACAATTAAAATGAACATTAGGAGTACACCTAAAGGTTGAGATAAGTATAAAATGATACTTGATAAACTAAATAAAATCGCTATTGAATAAATTAATAATACTGTTTGTCTATGGCTATATCCTAAAGCTAAAAGTTTATGATGCAAATGCGACTTATCTGCTTGCATAATATGCTGACCATTTCGCATTCTTCGAATCATTGCAAATAACGTATCAATAAATGGTACAGCTAAAATCACAATTGGGAAAAACAATGAAATAAATGTGATGTTCTTAAAACCAAGTAAGGATAGAAAACCAATGATAAATCCTATCAGTAGTGCACCACTATCCCCTAAAAAGATCTTAGCTGGGTGAAAGTTGAAACATAGAAATCCTAATAATGATCCTATTAGTACACTACAAATCATGATAATAAATACATTAGCCTGTAAAATCGCAATAAAAGCAATTGTAATAAGACCAATTGCAGATACTCCAGAGGCCAGTCCGTCTAAACCATCAATTAAATTGATAGCATTAGTTATCGCCACAATCCAAATAATGGTAATCGGTATACTTAATATTCCAAAATGAATTGTCGGGCCCATAGGAAACGAAATAAAATCTATTGTAATTCCATAAAATGCTACGATTGAAGCTGCGACAATTTGACCAATTAACTTTAAAATAGGCTTTAAATCATAAATATCATCAATTAATCCTACTAAATACATAACTATAGCCCCCATAACTAAGGGCTTAACTTCTCTTTCAATCGGATGTCCAAGCCAGATTCCTATTAAGAAAGAAAGTAATATAACAGTACCACCCAATACTGAAACTGGTTTTGTATGTACTTTTCTAAAATTTGGCCTATCTACTAAATCAAATTTAATAGAGACCTTTATAATCATAGGTGTTAATATTAAACTGATTACCAATGTTACAGCAATAAGTAGTAAAGTATACATCAGTTCACCTTCAATAAATCTCTTTTAATTTTACACATTTGCAAGTTATCTATTCATTCTATTTAAACAATTTTCAAATCAATTTTGTATTGGACTATAGTTGTAATTTACTAACTATTCTTTAAATAGTTCATTAAACTTCAACTATTTTATCCTATTTCTTCAAATTAATCTTTATTTTTAATTAATTGTAAATTTTTTGTAAAGATAATCAATTTATATCATATCATTTCAGTATTCATTTGAATATAAAAGTTCAAATATTCTATCTATTTTATTTATGTTATCTGATACAACTTAATGACAAATGGTAAGTTTTCACTTACAATAACTAATGGTTAAATTAAAGGAGTCGATTCCAATATGATTGAATCTATCATTTATAATGTTGCAGTTATGGTAGCTGGCATTTATTTATTTCATCGATTACAATATTCCGAAAATAAAATAATGGTCTTTTCAAAAGGCTATGTCACTGTATTAATGACGATTGTTGCATTGCTACTTGCAGCTTATCCAATTCCATTCCATCAAGAGTATTTAGTTCATTTAACATTTGTCCCATTGTTATTTTTAGGACGCTTTACTAATATGGGCTATACACTTGTATCGGCAGTTATCGTTGCTTTAGTAGAAGTGTTCGCATTCGGAAACTCACTTCTTTATGGTGTAGTACTTATAGTAATAGGTATCATTGTAAGTATGGTTGGACCTTTTTTAAAACAAAATGACATTGTAGCTTTAGTCGTTTTAAATTTGATTAGTGTTATTATTTTACTTATTTTATCTATCTTTAGTCCGCTATATGATCTTACTGAAATCGCATTTTTAGTTCCAATTTCATTCGTTTTAACCATCGCTTCTGCAATTACATTTGTTGATATGTGGCACTTCTTTTCATTAGTCACACGCTATGAGAATGAAGATAAGTTTGACTATCTTACTGGACTAGGTAATGTAAAAGAATTTGATAGACATTTAAATCATGTATCTCAGATTGCTGAGGATAAAAATGAAAGTCTTGCCTTATTATTAATTGATATAGATGGTTTTAAAGATGTAAATGATACGTATTCACATAAATCTGGAGATGCTGTGCTCAAACAAATGTCACAATTATTAAAGAATTATGTACCAAAGCAGTTTCAAATTTTTCGTAATGGTGGCGAAGAATTTTCAGTCGTGATTCGTAATTACTCATTGGATCAAAGCGTTAAATTAGCTGAAAATATTCGAACAGGTGTTGAAAAGTCTTCATTCCACTTACCAAATAAAGAAGTCATAAAATTATCTGTCTCTATTGGTGTAGGTTACCTATCGCAAGATGACCATAAGTCACAAAGAAAAGTCTTCAAAGATGCCGATGATATGGTTCACGTTGCTAAGAATGAAGGTCGTAATCAAGTGATGTTTAATCCAATCATTAAATTATAGAAACGTAAAAGAAGTCAACATATTGATTAACCAAATTATTAATATATCTGGTTATCTAAATATGTTGACTTTTTAGGCTCTATAATAAATTGGACTGATGACTAAAAATCATCAGTCCAATTTTTATGTTTGAATACAAAAATGGCGCAATTACCTCTATAATTATTAGCTACCAAACAAAATAAAAAAGAAAGGTAATGCGCCTATGTGTAAGTCTATATTAAATACATTAAAAATTAAAGATAAAAATCTAAATTTTTCAGATGAAGTG
>NZ_MAON01000002.1:0-65070 GCF_001922505.1 Staphylococcus sp. MB377
ATTTAGCAGTAAAATGACTGTCACATGATTTACAATAAAATCTTTGTTTTTGAAGTTCTAAATAAGCGGGCATTTCCATAATTTTAAGTAAAGTAATCGTTGAGGTTTTCTTACCATTTTTTACTATTGAGAAATTTTCATTTTTAGTTGAACAATTTTCACAATGTGTAGGTTGATAAGTGAGCTCGGCATAGTAAAATAAGCTCATTCGTCCTTTATGTTTTTTCTCAATCACTTCATCTGAAAAATTTAGATTTTTATCTTTAATTCTTAATGTATTTAATATAGACTTACACATAGGCGCATTACCTTTCTTTTTTATTTTGTTTGGTAGCTAATAATTATAGAGGTAATTGCGCCATTTTTGTATTCAAACATAAAAATTGGACTGATGATTTTTAGTCATCAGTCCAATTTATTATAGAGCCTAAAAAAACTGAGAAATGCTACATGGGAGCGTCTTCTCAGTTATTTTATCTTAATATATTTATGTTTAGTTAAATTCAACGGTTTTTATGACTTACTTCAATTTAGAATAGGCAATTTCATCATCATGATCTACTTTTTCAACGAGGACTTCATTGTCCTCAAAATACCATAGATCTTCTTCTGAAACGACTAATATCAAATCATTATAATTTTCTTCGTAACCAATTTCTACATCTTCTCTTGGTTCAACGCGAAAGGCAGGACTGAAACCTTGTTTAAGTTGAAATTCACCACCATAGCGAACGTAAAACTGTAAAACTTTGTTATTTTCAGGTAAGTCTAGTTCATCTTTAAACCATTCTACAGCTTGATCTGTTAGTTTAATTTTCATTACATTATCCTCCTACCTTATTTATCTATTACTTGGATTTTATTTTTTAAATGGAACTCTTAGAATTATAACATATTCATATTTTGAGATAATCCATAAGGTTTCAATGAAGATATAAAAAAGCATTAAGCGAATTGATACGCTTAATGCATTATTATCGGTATTAGATTTACATCCATTTTATTTTTGGTTCTTCGCCTTTAAAAATTCTTACAATATTGGTGCGATGTCTTACTATTAAAATTATGGAAACGAGTAAGCTCATCCCAAATAATATGTAATCTTGTATGATGAGAGAGCCAATAACGCAACAAATTGCTGCAATAATACTTGAGAGTGAAACATATTTAAATATATATAATACTCCAAAGAATATAATTGCCAATATAAGTAGTAAGATAGGATTTACGCCTAAGACAACACCAGCACTTGTAGCTACAGCTTTTCCACCCTTAAATCTAAGATATATTGGATATACATGGCCAAGTATTGCGAATAAACCTACAATTAACCCATGTGTGAAGAACGTGCTAAGCGGTCCATCTGCATGCACTGGAAACCAAATAGGAAAGAACACAGTAATAAATCCTTTAAATATATCTAAAAAGGTTACAATAAATCCTGCTGGTTTACCTAGAACTCGGAAACTATTAGTTGCGCCAGTATTACCACTGCCATATTGTCTAATATCTTTTTTGAAAAACAGCTTTCCTATAACATATCCATTAGGAATAGCACCGATGAGATAGCTTAATATGAGCATGACTACTATCATCATATAACTTTACACATCCTTTAATAACGTAGCTATATTTTACCATAATCTAATAGATAACAACGACCAATTTTAAAAATTTGTTCTTAACAGGAACTTTAAATAGATTAGTTTTAACTCACGCTTGCAATTTAGACCGATTTATATAAGAATAACTATTGTATAGTTTTTAAAACGAACGTACGTTTGTAGGAGGCGAACGCATTGGCAACAAAAAATTCAAATCATTACTCAGATGATTCTATTCAAGTATTAGAGGGATTGGAAGCTGTAAGAAAGCGTCCAGGTATGTATATAGGATCTACTGATAAACGAGGACTACATCATTTAGTGTATGAAGTAGTAGATAACTCCGTAGATGAAGTTTTAAACGGATATGGTAACGAAATAAATGTAACAATAAACCAAGATAATAGTATTTCTATTGAAGATAATGGTCGTGGTATGCCTTCAGGAATGCATGCATCAGGTAAACCTACTGTTGAAGTTATTTTCACTGTATTGCACGCCGGTGGTAAATTCGGCCAAGGCGGATATAAAACATCAGGTGGATTGCATGGGGTTGGTGCATCTGTAGTTAACGCATTAAGCGAATGGTTAGAAGTAGAAATACATAGAGACGGGAATATTTACAAGCAAAGCTTTAAAAATGGTGGAGTGCCAGCATCTGGATTAGTTAAATCAGGTAAAACAAAAAAAACGGGAACTAAAGTTACATTTAAACCAGATCCCGAAATATTTAAAGCTACAACTACATTTAATTTTGAAACCTTAAGTGAGAGGTTACAAGAATCTGCCTTCCTATTAAAGAATCTTAAAATAACATTGAAAGATTTACGTAGTGGCAAAGAACGTGAAGATGTTTATCATTATGAAGAGGGGATTAAAGAGTTTGTCAGTTATGTAAATGAAGGCAAAGAGGTTCTTCACGACGTAACTATGTTTACAGGTGCTTCAAATGGTATAGAAGTAGATGTCGCTTTTCAATATAATGATCAATATTCAGAGAGTATATTAAGCTTCGTAAATAACGTGCGTACCAAAGATGGCGGAACACATGAAGTAGGATTTAAAACTGCAATGACACGTGTGTTCAACGATTACGCAAGAAGAATCAATGAATTAAAAGAAAAAGACAAGAATTTAGACGGTAATGATATTCGTGAAGGTTTAACTGCAGTTATATCAGTTCGCATACCTGAAGAATTGTTACAATTTGAAGGGCAAACTAAATCTAAATTGGGTACTTCAGAAGCTCGTAGTGCTGTTGATTCAGTAGTTTCTGATAAATTGCCATATTATTTAGAAGAAAAAGGTCAACTTTCTAAATCTCTAGTGAAGAAAGCAATTAAAGCACAACAAGCTAGGGAAGCTGCGCGTAAAGCACGTGAAGATGCACGTTCAGGTAAGAAGAATAAACGTAAAGACACTTTATTATCAGGAAAGTTAACACCTGCTCAAAGTAAAAATACTGAGAAAAATGAATTATATTTAGTCGAAGGTGACTCAGCAGGTGGTTCAGCTAAACTTGGAAGAGATAGAAAATTCCAAGCGATTTTACCTTTAAGAGGTAAAGTTATTAATACTGAAAAAGCAAGACTTGAAGATATTTTTAAAAATGAAGAAATTAATACTATCATTCATACAATTGGTGCTGGTGTTGGAAACGACTTTAAAATAGAAGACAGTAATTATAATAGAATTATTATCATGACTGATGCCGACACAGATGGTGCACATATTCAAGTATTATTATTAACCTTCTTCTTTAAGTACATGAAACCGCTTGTACAAGCTGGAAGAGTATTTATCGCATTGCCGCCACTATATAAACTGGAAAAAGGAAAAGGTAAATCTAAGCAAGTTGAATACGCATGGACTGATGATGAACTTGAAAAACTTCAGAAGAAATTAGGAAAAGGATTTATGTTGCAACGTTATAAAGGTCTAGGTGAAATGAACCCTGAACAGTTATGGGAAACAACTATGAATCCTGAAACTAGAACATTAATTCGTGTTCAAATTGAAGATGAAATGCGTTCGTCTAAACGAGTTACAACTTTAATGGGTGATAAAGTTGCGCCACGTCGTGAATGGATTGAAAGTCACGTTGAATTTGGCATGCAAGAAGATCAAAGTATATTAGATAATACTGAAGTACAAGTACTAGAAACTGAAGAATATACTGAGGAGGAAACAAATTGAGTGAGATAATTCAAGATTTATCACTTGAAGATGTGATAGGTGATCGTTTTGGAAGATATAGTAAATATATTATTCAAGAACGTGCATTACCGGATGTTCGTGATGGCTTGAAGCCAGTACAACGAAGAATTCTTTTCGCAATGCATAGTAGTGGGAATACGTATGATAAGAATTTCCGTAAGAGTGCGAAGACAGTCGGAGACGTTATTGGTCAGTATCATCCTCATGGCGACTCATCAGTATATGATGCAATGGTGCGCTTAAGTCAAGATTGGAAATTACGTCATGTTTTAATTGAAATGCATGGTAATAACGGTAGTATCGATAATGATCCTCCTGCAGCAATGCGTTATACTGAAGCGAAGTTAAGCCAATTATCGGAAGAACTTGTCAGAGATATTAATAAGGAAACTGTTGCATTTGTTCCAAACTATGATGATACAGCTTTAGAACCAATGGTTTTACCAGCAAGGTTTCCTAATTTATTAGTTAATGGTTCAACAGGGATTTCTTCAGGTTATGCGACTGACATCCCACCGCATAATTTAGCAGAGGTAATTCAATCAACATTGAAATACATCGATAATCCTGATATTACTGTTACTCAACTAATGAAATATATAAAAGGTCCAGATTTCCCTACTGGCGGTATTATTCAAGGTGTGGATGGCATTAAGAAAGCTTATGAGACTGGTAAAGGTAAAATTGTTGTACGTTCTAAAGTGGATGAAGAAACCCTTCGTAATGGTCGTCAACAACTTATCGTTACTGAGATTCCTTACGAAGTGAATAAAAGTTCACTAGTCAAAAGAATCGATGAGTTAAGAGCAGATAAAAAAGTAGATGGTATTATCGAAGTCCGTGATGAAACTGATCGCACTGGATTACGAATAGCGATCGAACTGAAAAAGGATGTAAATGCAGAAGCTATAAAAAACTATTTATTCAAAAACTCTGATTTACAAATTACTTATAACTTTAATATGGTTGCAATTAGTGACGGTCGTCCAAAACTAATGGGTATTCGCCAAATTATTGATAGTTACTTAAATCATCAAATTGAAGTTGTGGCAAATCGTACGAAATATGATTTAGATCACGCCGAAAAACGCATGCATATTGTGGAAGGTTTAATGAAAGCACTATCAATATTGGATGAGGTTATCACGTTAATTCGTAACTCTAAAAATAAAAAAGATGCTAAAGACAATTTAGTTGCTGAATTTGAATTTACGGAAGCTCAAGCAGAGGCTATTGTCATGCTTCAACTTTATCGTTTAACTAATACAGATATCGTTGCATTGGAAAATGAACATAATGAGTTAGCTAAATTGATTAAAGAATATCGTCATATACTTGATAATCATGATGCATTGTTACAAGTAATTAAAAGTGAATTGACTGATATTAGAAAACGATTTAAATCTGAGCGTTTATCATCAATTGAAGCGGAAATCGCAGAAATTAAAATTGATAAAGAAGTTATGGTTCCAAGTGAAGATGTTGTTTTAAGTATTACACGTCAAGGATATATTAAACGGACATCTACACGTAGTTTCAATGCCAGTGGTGTCACTGAAATAGGGCTTAAAGATGGAGACAGTTTACTCAAATATCAAACAGTTAACACGCAAGATACGGTACTTGTTTTTACAAACAAAGGAAGGTATATATTCATTCCGGTTCATAAATTAGCAGATATCAGATGGAAAGAACTTGGACAGCATGTATCTCAAATTGTTCCCTTAGATGATTATGAAACTGTAGTTGATGTTTACAATGAACAAAGTTTTAAAGATGACGCATTTTATGTACTAGCGACTCGAAATGGAATGATTAAAAAAAGTAACGTTAGCTTATTTAAAACGACTCGTTACAATAAACCATTAGTTGCTATGAAAGTTAAAGATAATGATGAATTAATAAACGTCATTCGATTAAATGAAGATCAACTCATCAATGTATTAACACATAAAGGTATGTCATTAACGTATTCAAGTGAAGAACTATCTGATACGGGATTACGAGCAGCTGGGGTGAAATCTATCAACTTAAAAGATGAAGATTTTGTCGTTATGACGGATGTTGTAGATAATGACAGCTCAATTATAATGGCTACTCAAAGAGGTGCTGTAAAACGAATTAGCTATAAGATTTTACAACAAGCTAAAAGAGCACAAAGAGGTATTACATTACTTAAAGAGTTGAAGAAAAATCCACATCGTGTTGTTGCAGGTTATGTTGTTAAAGATGAAAGTATGTATACTTTATATTCTGAAAGTCACTCTGAAGAAGGACAAATCACTGATATTCATTTATCTGAACAATACACAAATGGGTCATTTGTTGTTGATGTTAAAGAGTTTGGAGACGTCTTAAATATGACAATCGACTAATGGATTATAAAAATTATATTTTCAATTTTAAAAGAAAATGATAAAATTGAACTTGTTATTTTAACCAATTTTAATCTCTCAAGAGATTTATATTGATATTGTATAACACTCAAACGTAATATGTACTAGTATTATTTTATTGGGTTTATTCAATACAGTATAAATCTCTTGTAGTATATCTTTGGATATTAATTTATTGTAGATGAGAGGGATTTAATGAGTGATTTTGATAATTTAATACCTGGATGGTTTAAAACAATTGTTCAGGTAGGTAATGATTTAATTTGGTCGCAATATTTAATTGGATTGCTATTAACTGTAGGGTTCTTCTTTACTATTAGTTCTAAATTCGTGCAATTACGTATGTTGCCGGAAATGTTTAGAGCTTTAACTGAAAAACCTGAAACATTGAATAGTGGTGAAAAAGGTATATCGCCATTCCAAGCATTTGCAATTAGTGCTGGTTCACGTGTAGGTACTGGTAATATTGCAGGTGTAGCTACGGCAATTGTACTAGGTGGTCCTGGTGCAGTATTTTGGATGTGGGTAATTGCTTTTATCGGTGCTGCAAGTGCATTTATGGAGGCAACTTTAGCTCAAATTTATAAAGTTCATGACAAAGAAGGTGGATTCCGAGGGGGTCCCGCATATTACATAACTAAAGGTTTGAACCAAAAATGGTTAGGTATCTTATTCTCAATATTAATTACAATAACATTTGCGTTTGTATTTAATACTGTTCAATCTAATACGATTGCTGAATCATTAAATACTCAGTACAACGTAAGTCCAGTTGTAACAGGAATTATTTTAGCTGTTATTACTGCAGCAATTATCTTTGGTGGTGTCCGCAGTATCGCGACATTATCTTCATTGATTGTTCCAACCATGGCTATTATTTATATCGGTATGGTTTTAGTTATCTTATTATTAAATATCGATCAAATTGTTCCGATGATTGGCACAATCATTAAGAGTGCATTTGGTTTCGAGCAAGTTACAGGAGGCGCTGTAGGTGCAGCGATACTTCAAGGTATTAAACGTGGTCTATTCTCTAACGAGGCTGGTATGGGTTCTGCGCCGAACGCAGCAGCAACAGCGTCAGTGCCACATCCAGTTAAACAAGGTTTAATTCAATCACTTGGTGTATTTTTCGATACAATGTTAGTTTGTACAGCCACAGCGATTATGATTCTTTTATATTCAGGATTAAAATTTGGAGAAAATGCACCTCAAGGTGTTCAAGTTACACAATCAGCATTAAATGAACATTTAGGTTCAGCTGGAGGTATCTTCTTAACAATCGCAATTACGCTATTTGCATTTTCTTCTGTTGTTGGTAACTATTATTATGGTCAATCAAACATAGAGTTCTTATCTAAAAACAAAGTAGTTATGTTTATTTTTAGATGCTTAGTTGTCTTATTAGTATTTGTTGGATCAGTAGTAAAAACTGAAACTGTATGGAGTACTGCCGATTTATTCATGGGATTAATGGCAATTGTTAACTTGATTTCTATAATTGGTCTTTCAAATATAGCGATAGCTGTAATGAAAGATTACCAAAAACAACGTAAAGCTGGTATGAAACCTGTGTTTAAACCAGAGAATCTTGAAATTAACTTATTTGGTATTGAAACTTGGGGTAGAGAAAATCAACTACCTAAAAAATAATCACTTAAGTGATTGATTAAAATAGAATTTATTCATACTCCTTTCAATGTGTTGAAACTTTCATTCAAAACTTTGAAAGGAGTTTTTACATTAAGTTAGAAATCTTTTCATTTTTAATAAATAGATTTATAATTCATATATTACAGAGAAAGGTGATTATGATGAGTGAGTATACCATTTCTAAAGCTTTAAATAATAACGTCATCATATGCACTTATAATAATCAAGAGGTCATTCTCGTTGGAAAAGGTATTGGCTTTAATAAAAAGGCTGGAATGACCTTAGATGAAAGTGCTTCAATAGAAAAGGTTTATAAATTAGAGCAAAAACAACAGCAAGAATATTACAAATCTTTAGTTGAAATTGCCGATGAAGATGTTCTACAAGCGATTATTGAAGCAGTCAATTTTATTACAAGTACAACTCATACTACAGATGATAAAAACCTTGTTGTTGCATTGACTGATCATATTATATTTGCATATAAAAGATTAAAACAAAATCAAATTATTAGTAATCCATTTGCTATCGAAACCAAACATTTATATAGTGGTGCGTATGCTATTGCAAGTCAAGTTATTGATAAATTGAATCAACGACTAGATGTTAAGTTCCCAGCTGATGAAATTGGATTTATTGCATTACACATTGCTTCAAACACAGAGGATTTAACGATACATGAGATGTCTTTGATTAATAAATTGATTAGTAAAAGTATACTTATTATTGAAAATGATTTAAATCATGAAATCGATAATCATACGGTTCAATATCAACGTTTTATAAGACATATTCAATTTTTAATTCGACGACTTAATAAAAAAGAATACATATATGCTCAAGATTTTTTTATAGATATGGTTAAAAATCATTATCCAAATGCATATAATACTGCTTTTAAAATCTCAAAAATGATTCAAAAGCACTTGAATATTCCTATCGATGATTCCGAAATTGTGTATCTTGCATTACATATTTATCATTTTGAAACTCAAATAAGTTCATCGCATAACTAAGGAACACTTAGTTATTTTTTGTGTTATGATGTAAAATAGCTTTAGTTTTAATAGTTAGTTAAGGTATGGTGAAAAACATGGCAATTGAAAATAAGCAAGTTGAAGAAAAAAGCGCAAAAAAATTTAGTTTTACAGAAACGCGTTTTATGAAATTCTTAGGCGGTAAAGATTTATTATTTGCTTTGCTTTCATTAGTGCTCATAGGTATTGTAATATTTATATTTGATAAAGTTTCTTATGTTTTTGAACCATTTATCATCATATTTAATACAATTGTAGCACCAATTATTTTATCGCTTATTTTATTCTATCTTATTAATCCAGTGATTAATTTGATGGAGAGATATAATATTCCAAGATTACTAGGAATCATTATTGTATTTTTAGCTATTGTTGGTGGAGCGACATTAATTATTAATTTATTAATTCCGCTTATTGGAGATCAAATCACACGTTTAGCTAACAACTTCCCTAAATATGTAGATAAATTTAATAACGCAATAGATCAAGTCACACATTTTTCTTTCTTATCATCATTTTATACTCAAATACAAGATTGGTTAGACTCAGTTTCCAATAAGATACCTTCTATGGTTTCAAGTTATTTTGATGGATTTGGAACTAAAATTAGAAGTTTTGCAGAAGCTATTGTTAACGTAGGTGTAGTTCTTGTCACAACACCTTTTGTATTATTCTTCATGTTAAAAGATGGTCACAAATTTAAAGAGTATTCAACGAAGATTATGCCACCTAAATTTAGAAAAGATTACCATGATTTAATGGAAAAAATGAGTGTACAAGTTGGATCATATATCCAAGGTCAAATTATTGTTTCATTTTGTATTGGTATCTTACTCTTTATAGGCTATTCAATTATTGGTCTTGATTACGGTCTTGTACTTGCTTGTATAGCTGCTGTTACAAGTGTTGTACCTTATCTAGGACCAACGATTGCTATTTCACCAGCCATCATTATAGCGATTATTACATCGCCATTCATGTTATTGAAATTAATTGTAGTATGGACGCTTGTTCAATTTATTGAAGGACATTTCATTTCACCTAATGTTATGGGAAAAACATTGAAAATTCATCCTTTAACGATTATTTTCATCTTATTGAGTGCTGGTAATTTATTAGGTATTGTTGGTGTTATTTTAGGTATTCCTGGATATACAATACTTAAAGTATTAGTCTCACACCTATTCTTATTATTTAAACGTCGTTATAACAAGTATTATGGTGATGATTCAGGAGAATATGAAATTAAAAAAGAAGAAACTAAAGAATATACTAAAGCTGAATAAGCTCTAAACGAGTATTAAGTGTAAAAGCCAGTTTATCTAGCTTTCTCAGTTTTAGTTACCTAAGCGGGAATGAGATAATGAATTCATTTTGGATTCTGTATCATTCCCGCCTTTTTTTAGAAAGTATTTAATCTTACACACATTACAATAATGTTAGTATGAGTTATACATATTCATATGTTCATTCAAATGAAGGTATGATATATTTTTAAATAATCGTAGGTGAAGGTAGAGGTATGACATGACTGAAGAACTTAAGAATAGATTATTATCATTACTCAAATTTGTTTTTGCTGCAGTTTTATTTATAGCAGTTGTTGCAACGCTATATCATGAATTAGCACACATTAATTTTAAACAAACACTTGAAGCATTTAGCAAAATTAATCGTTGGTATCTAGTTGGCTTATTCATTTGCGGTGGTTCAGCTATGATTTTACTAAGTTTGTATGATCTTATCTTAGTAAAAGGGTTAAAACTGGATATACCACTTATTAGGGTTTTTAAAATCAGCTATATCATTAATGCACTTAATGCCATTGTTGGCTTTGGTGGATTTATAGGGGCTGGATTTAGAGCATTTATTTATAAAAATTATACAACTGATAGAAAAAAATTAGTTCATGCTATTTCAATCATACTGATTTCTATGTTAACGGGTTTGAGTCTTTTATCAATCCTTGTCGTGTTACATATCTTTGATGCTTCTCATATAATAAATAAAGTAAGTTGGGTTCGATGGATTTTATATGTTGTTGCATTATTTTTACCTTTATTTATTTCCTATACCATGATTAATCCTATTGATCGTAACAATAAATATTTAGGTGTTTATTGCACACTAGTATCAAGTTTTGAGTGGCTGGCAGCTGCCACAGTACTCTATTTATCAACAGTTATTGTAGATATTAACATAGCATTCACTACTGTTATCGGTATATTCATCATTGCTGCTCTTTCTGGATTGGTTAGTTTCATACCAGGTGGCTTCGGTGCTTTCGATTTAGTTGTATTATTAGGTCTTAAGTCTTTAGGCGTTCCTGAAGAAAAAGTACTATTAGCGTTATTATTATATCGTTTCGCTTATTACTTTGTACCAGTTGTTATTGCACTTGTTTTATCTACATTTGAGTTTGGATCATCTGCGCGAAAATACTTCGAAGAATCTAAATATTTTGTACCTGCAAGAGATGTAACATCTTTTTTATTCTCTTATCAAAAAGATATTATTGCTAAGATTCCGTCATTTGCCTTAGCTATGTTAGTACTAATAACAAGTTTTGTTTTCTTTATTAATAACATTACAATTGTTTATGATGGTTTATACGATGATCATCATTTCGCATATTATATTATGTTATCTGTGCATACAAGTGCTTGCTTATTATTACTTATCAATGTTAGAGGTGTATTTAAACAAAGCCGACGTGCTATTTTGTTTGTAATGATTTCACTTGTTTTAATATTTAGTGCAACAGTATATACTTATGCATCTTTAATTCTTTTATCATGGATTTTATTAATATTTGTATTACTTGTTCTCGCTTATCGTCGTTCTAAAGTGATGAAACGACCATTCAGATTAAAACGTTTAATTTTTACAATTATTTTAAGTATGCTGGTATTGTATGTTAATCATTTTATAATTTCAGAAACTTTATATGCACTTGATATTTACCACATTGAAATGGATACTTCTTTATTGAAATATTATTTCTGGTTAACGGTTCTTGTCGTAGTCATACTTGTAGGTATCGTCGCATGGTTATTGGAGTCTAGATACACTAGACCACACCAATTAGAAGATTTATCGAGATGTAAATCAATTATTGAAACGTATGGTGGCAATTATTTAAGTCATTTAATCTATAGTGGAGATAAAGATGTCTTTATGCATGAAGCGCAACAAGCTTTTTTAATGTATCGCTACAAAGGTAACGCTCTTGTTGTGTTAGGAGATCCAATCGGTGATACGAAGGCGTTTCAGTCTTTACTTATTGATTTTTATAACTACGGTGAAAAGTTAGGCTATGATATTATATTCTATCAAGTTTCAGATCGCTTTATGCCGCTATATCATAATTTTGGTAATCAGTTTTTCAAACTTGGTGAAGAGGCAATTATAAATTTAACTCAATTTACGACATCAGGAAAGAAACGTCGTGGTTTCCGAGCAACACTTAATAAATTCGATGATTTAAATATTCAATTTGAAATTTTAGAGCCACCTTTTTCGAAAGATCTCATTTTTCAATTAAAACAAGTTAGTGATCAGTGGCTAGATGGACGTAATGAAATGCATTTTTCAGTAGGTCAATTTACAGAAGAGTATTTACAACAAGCACCTATTGGAATAATGAAGAATGAAGAAGGTAAAGTCATTGCGTTTTGCACTTTAATGCCTACTTATTATAATGAAGCTATTTCAGTAGATTTAATTCGTTGGTTACCTGATTTAGATTTACCTTTAATGGATGGCCTATATCTACATATGTTACTTTGGGGTAAAGATAAAGGCTATAAAGCATTTAACATGGGTATGGCAACTTTATCAAATGTAGGTCAATTAAATTACTCTTACCCTCGAGAGCGTGTAGCTGGGCGTGTATTTGAACACTTCAATGGTCTATATCGCTTTCAAGGACTACGTAAGTATAAAGAAAAATATAGTCCAAATTGGGAACCAAGATTTTTGGTTTATAGAAAAGATAGTTCACTATGGTATAGCATGTTAAAAGTAATGAGAGTTATTCGTCATAAATAATTGTTAAAAAAGGCATCCAACAAGTGAATGGGTGATAATCACCTTGAAGGGTGCCTTTGATTATTTAAAACTTTAATTGGATTTATAGTTTGCTCGGTCTTGTTGTTCTTGAGCATAACGCTCAGGGTTCTTTTTGTAAAAATCTTGATGATATTCTTCTGCTTTGTAAAAAGTTGAAGCGGGTAATATTTTAGTCACTATTGCTTTTTCTGAATGAATTGTTTGCTCGAGTTGGTGAACGTATTGCTCAGCAAGTCTTTTTTGATCCTTATTCGTGTAGAATATAGCTGTTCTATATTGTGAACCTCTATCTTGAAACTGGCCACCATCATCAATGGGATCAATAACCGAGAAAAATACTTCTAATAATTTGTTATAAGAAAACAATGCAACATCATATTCAATTTTTACAGTTTCATAATGTCCTGTGGTCCCACTTTTCACATCTTCATAAGTAGGGTTGTGAGTTGAACCACCCATATAGCCAGATGTTACTGTTTCTATACCATCGAATTGATCGAAAGGTTTGGTCATACACCAGAAACACCCACCAGCAAAATATGCTGTATTAATATTCATTTATGCCATCCTTTCATTGGACCTTAGTACCATTTATTTAAAAATTACTTGATTTTTCAAAGCAACTTCTATAATTTAATTATATATAATTATAGTACATAGATATATAATTTTGAAGATTTTTACTAGACGTAAGGTAGGTAAATATGACAGAAGAGAAGGATAAGACAGTATACAGGCGACAAGCAGACGCACAGACACCTTCTAAACGACGGAATAAGAAAAAACTACGTAAATTACCTTTTATCATTTTGATTATATCGATATTGCTAATCGCAGCTATTATCTATATTGTCCATGGTTATCGTAGTGGTGTTAATTACGCTGAGAAACATGCAAAAGATATCAAAGTACATAAGTTTAATGGACCAGTAAAAAATGACGGTAAGATTTCTGTACTCGTGTTAGGTGCTGACAAAGCTAGCGGTGGTAAGTCGCGTTCAGATTCCATCATGGTAGTTCAATATGATTATATCCATAAAAAAATGAAAATGATGTCAGTGATGCGTGATATTTATGCGGAAATACCTGGATATCAGAATTATAAAATTAATGCAGCCTATTCACTTGGTGGACCTGAACTTCTTAGAAAGACTTTAAATAAGAATTTAGGTATTAATCCTGAATATTATGCAGTCATTGATTTTACGGGTTTTGAAAAAATGATTGATGAATTAGAACCTAATGGCGTTCCTATGGACGTAGAAAAAGATATGTCTGAAAATATTGGCGTATCTCTTAAAAAAGGTCATCATCGTTTAAACGGTAAAGAATTACTTGGATATGCGAGATTTAGACATGACGAGGAAGGAGATTTTGGGCGAGTTAGACGTCAACAACAAGTTATGCAGACGTTGAAAAAAGAGTTAGTTACACCTAGTTCAGTAATAAAATTGCCTAAAGTAGCTGGTATATTAAGGGGTTATATTAATACAAGTATGCCAAATTCAGCTATCTTCCAAACAGGTATTAGTTACGGTTTAAGAGGAGATAAGAACGTAGAATCTCTTACGGTTCCAATTAATAATTCGTACCAGAATATTAATACAAATAACGATGGCAGTGCCTTAGAGATTGATAAGAAGAAAAATAAAAAAGCTGTCAAAGAATTTCTAAATAACTAAAACGTAAAAGAGCGCACTCGATTGGGTGCACTCTTTTTTTACGCCTTTAATAAATATCATAATATTATTATGTAAACTAATCAAAGTTTTATTCTGCGTCTGATTTTCTAACTCCTGCAACGCCATAGTGATTTTTTTGCATTTCTTCAATAATCACATGAATTGCCTCTCTATTAGCTCCAGTAGTTTTTTCAACTGCATTTGTTACTTCTGTTACTAAATTTTTTAATTGTTCATCTGAGCGTCCTTCTAACAATTTAACATTGATGATTGGCATCTTATTTCCTCCTTGAATTAGTAATTTCATCCATAGTATAGCATGTTTTAGGGCAGTACTCCAAAAGAAAATTGAGAACATTAGTTCTTATTTTTATTGAAATAGAACAAGTGTTCGTATATAATAAAAATGACTAAGGGAGGTATCTTGGCATGTATGATTATAATTTATTGGAAGAAAGAGACATATTATGTATCGATCAAAGGAGTTTTTTTGCTAGTGTGTCATGTATCCAAAAGGGATTGGATCCTCTAGAAACAAAGTTAGCAGTAGTTGCAGACACTAAAAGACAAGGATCGGTTGTTTTAGCAGCCACACCTAAATTAAAAGAAATCGGTATCAAAACAGGGTCAAGACTATTCGAGATTCCGCATCGTAATGATATTTATATTATCAATCCTAGCATGAGAAAATATTTAGAAGTTTCAATAGCAATTTCTAAAATTGCGCTTAAATATGTACCGGGAGAAGATTTACATCAATATAGTATAGATGAATTCTTTTTAGATGTGACTGATAGCTATCATCGATTTAACTCTACTGTACAATCATTTGCAGAAAGATTACAAAAGGAAATAGAAGATAAAACAGGGATATATTGCACTATTGGTATAGGATCAAACATGTTATTAAGTAAGGTCGCAATGGATATTGAAGCAAAACATACATCCAATGGTATTACAGAATGGAGATATCATGATGTCCCACAAAAGATGTGGAAAATTACGCCGTTACGTGATTTTTGGGGCATTAACAAGAAAACAGAAGCAAAGCTCAATAAGAAAGGGATTGTAACTGTTGGAGATTTAGCTCAATATCCATACAGATTTCTTAAAAGAGATTTTGGTGTATTAGGGATAGATATGCATTTACATGCTAATGGTATTGATCAAAGTAAATTGAGAGAAAAATATAATGTTACTAATCCATCCATATGTAAAAGCCAAATACTGATGAGAGATTATCGGTTTGAGGAGTCGAAAATTGTAATGCAAGAATTAATTGAAGACGTTGCTAGTAGAATAAGAGAACGTAAACAACTGGCAAGAACAATTCACTTTTCATTTGGTTATACAGAAGGCGGTGGTGTTCATAAGCAATATACACTAACAGATGCGACAAACTTAGAAAGAGACATCTATAAAGTAGTCAATTATTATGCGAATCAATTGTGTGATAAGAATGCACTGTATCGAACATTGAGCGTATCATTGACTCAACTTATTAATGAGGAAGACCGCCAGCTTAACTTATTTATAGACGAATATGAAAGAAGAAGAGATGAAAAGCTAGCTAAAACCATTGATTACTTACAAAACAAATATGGTAAGGGAATCGTATCTAAAGCGATATCTTACACTGATGCTGGAACAAAGCATGGTCGCTTGGGCTTAATGGCAGGGCATAAAATGTAAAATATATCCTTCTATCAATGAAATGAGCATTTAAAAGAAATCGAGCGCATTTCATTGTATTAGGAGGACATTATTATAAAATGTATGTTTCAAAATCATTGAGCGCCTTAATACCTCGTTCACGATCTTCAGGAGTTTTAAAGCTAATTTGTAAAGCACCTAAAATATCTTCACGAATTTCAAGGATTTTTAAGTTACTTATAGAAATATTATGTAAACTCAAAATAGAAGTTACTTTGCTAATCATACCTGATTTATCTGGAATATCTACATAGAGATCATACGCAATACTTAGTGCACCTTGTTGTTTAACAGGAAGTTGATCCCTAAACTTTTTAGCACCTGAAAAGAAATTATGGACTTCGTTAGTATCATTTAAACGAATATGGGATGAAATTGAATCTAACTGTTGTTGCAACATTTCTAATAGGTGTAATATATTTTCTTGATTACTAAACGTAATATCTCTCCACATATCTGCGTTACTACTAGCTATACGTGTGACATCTCTAAAGCCACCAGCTGCTAATTGTGTTACTAGAGTATGGTTCTTTGAGTTTGTTTCACTCAAATGAACTAAGCTTGAAGCGATGATATGTGGAATATGACTCACAACTCCAGTAACATAATCATGCTCTTGTGCCGATGTTGTTATAAATTTTGCCGATGTAGTTGATAACAATGTTTGTAGTTTTTTAGCCGATTCAGCATTACATGCATCATCATAAACGAGAATGTAATAAGCATTTTCGAATAAATGCTTTTTTGAATTAAGAACACCAGATTTATGACTTCCAGCCATAGGATGGCCACCTACAAGATGAATGTTGTTGTTTAAGAGAAACTTTTCATAGCTTTGAATATTAGATTTAGTGCTACCAGTATCAGTTACAATTAAATGAGATTGTGTTTGATAATTAGGTAATTCTTTTAAGTATAATTCAGTTTGTTGTACGGGGGTAGCGTAAATGATGATATCTGCATTTTTTACGCCTTCACTATAGTCTTCAATTTTTTTATCAATTATTCCTATTGATAATGCTTTTTCAAGTTGATCTTTATCAGCGTCGAATGCTGATATTGTTAGATTAGGTTGATAATATTTTAAATTACTTGCTAAACTGCCACCAATCAAACCGAGTCCTATAAATAAAATATTTTTCATGATGAATCACCTTATTTCAAAATTTTCAGAATATGTACATTGTAAGGTAGAGTGTGCAGATAAACAATAGTAAAATGAATGAATTAATAGTGATAGTTCTATAAATACGATAAAATGTTATCAATAATTATTTTAAAAAAGGGGAGATAATGATGACGCAAAAAGTATTGAAAACAATAAAAGAACTTACAGAAATTAATAGCCCATCTGGTAATGCTACGGAAGCAATTAATTATGTTAAGAACAAAGTTGAAGCGTTAGGTTATGATACTAAGACAACCAATAAAGGTGCCTTAATTATCGAAGTACAAGGTGAAAATGATGAACAACAAAGATGCATTACTGCCCATGTAGATACACTAGGCGCGATGGTCAAAGAAATTAAAGAAAATGGTCGATTATCTATTAGTTTAATAGGTGGATTTACATATAACGCGATTGAAGGAGAGTATTGTGAGATACAAACTGATTCAGGACAAGTATATACAGGAACGATTTGTTTGCATGAAACAAGTGTCCATGTTTACAGAAATAATCATGAAATACCTAGAGATGGCGAACATATGGAAATTCGTATCGATGAAAAAACAACGTCTGATCAAGAGACAAGAGATTTAGGGATTGAAGTGGGAGATTTTGTAAGTTTTGATCCCAGAACTGAAATTACATCATCAGGATTTATTAAATCAAGACACTTAGATGATAAAGCAAGTGTAGCAATGATACTAGAACTGCTTGAGAAACTTAAACAAGAAGAAACGCAATTACCACATACGACTCAGTTTTATATTTCTAATAACGAAGAAATAGGATATGGTGCAAATGCATCAATATCCGATAAGATAGTAGAGTTTATTGCATTTGATATGGGAGCGCTAGGCGATGGTCAAACCTCAGATGAATATACTGTATCGATTTGTGCTAAAGATGGATCAGGTCCTTATCATAAAGAATTAAAATCACATTTAATAAATTTATGTAAAATTAATGACATACCTTATAAAGTTGATATTTATCCTTATTATAGCTCTGATGCATCAGCAGCACTAAAAGCAGGTGCAGACATTCGTCATGGTTTATTTGGTGCTGGTATAGAATCATCTCACGCGCTTGAAAGAACTCATATTGAGTCTATTGATGCAACTCAAAATCTTTTATACGCATATTGTTTATCGCCAATAAATTTATAATTGATTGTTGACAAATAAAATAGAGTTTTGTATTATACTGAATTATAAGAAATATCAAACAATTCTATGAATGAAGTAGATAATATGATTTGTAGCAAATAGAAAGCCAATGGGTGATGTAAATTGGCACAACATATTAATCGAATTGGGTCTAGAATTTTAAATTTTAATAAAGTATGAGTGAGCAAAGTATTGTTAACTAAGGTGGCACCACGGTAACGCGTCCTTATAGAGTAAAGCGCGTATGCTGTGGTGTTTTTATGTACAATTAAATAGGCATAAATGAAGTAGTGGTGAGTAAGGTAGTGACAGAAAGTTGATGGTAGATGCAAATCAACACCCCTTATCATGAATTTGGGTTTATGTTGAAAGACAAATCAATAAGACTGAGTGAACGCTTAATATTTCGATTAATCGGAATATTTCGTTAATTAAGGTGGTACCGCGCGTCAGCGTCCTTTACATAAGGAGGCTGACGTTTTTTTAGTGAAAGGGATGAGAAAATGGAATTTTATTATGAAGTATTAAAAGCTCACATAACACCTGAAGCTTTAGGACAGTTGAATGAACATAAAATTATATTTGAAAGCGCAAGTCAACAACAATTAAAAGGCAGATACTCTATCGTAGCATTCGATTATTATGGCACCGTCAAATTAAATGATAATGAATTAATTATTAAGACTTTGAAAGAAGATAAAGTTATAACTACTGAGCCATATAATTATTTAAAAACATTCATCAATCAATTTGATTGTGTCATAAATGATGAAAAATTAAAGCAACTGCCATTTATTTCTAGCTTTATGGGAACATGTGGTTTTGATTTAGTGCGACATGAATTTCCAATTTTAAAACGAGTAGCTATTAAGAGTATGAAAACAATATCAGACGTGTCTTTCTACATGATAGAGGATGTATTTGTATTTGATCATTACAAGGATGAATTATACGTGATTGCTTCTAATCAATTTTCAAAAGCAAGTAATGCAGAATTAAAATTAAGAGTGAAGCATAGAATTCAAGCATTGTCTCAAATTAAAGTTTACCAAGAGAATAATAAAATGGTGCCTAAGAGATCAGAGATAAAAGTAAATATTTCTGATAAACAATTTATCGATATTGTTACTCAAATGAAACAACGGATTACTGAGGGAGATATGTTTCAAGTTGTGCCCTCTAGAATATATAGCTACCAACATCATTTCGGAAAAAATAAAAACCAATTGAGTTATCAGCTTTATCAAAATTTAAAACGTAAGAACCCTAGTCCATATATGTATTACATGAACATGGAAAATGAGATTATAGTTGGAAGTTCACCAGAAAGCTTTGTAGCAGTGCATAACGGCGAAGTAATAACTAATCCAATTGCAGGAACGATTAGACGTGGCACTACCTCAGAGGTAGATGAACGCAATGCACACCAATTAATTACAGATGAGAAAGAAATAAGTGAACATAGTATGCTTGTGGATTTAGGTAGAAATGATATTCATAGAGTAAGTATTACGGGGACATCTGAAATATCAAAACTAATGGTGATTGAAAGATATGAACATGTCATGCATATCGTTAGTGAAGTAAAAGGAAAAATTAGAAAAGATATATCTCCAATGACTACTATAGCAAGTCTTTTACCAACTGGGACAGTATCGGGAGCACCTAAACTAAGAGCTATTCAACGCATATATGAATCCTATCAATATAAAAGAGGCGTATATAGCGGTGGCGTTGGTTATATCAATTGTAATCAAAATTTAGATTTTGCATTGGCAATACGAACCATGTTGATTGATGACGACACTGTTAATGTCGAGGCAGGCTGTGGTGTTGTGTACGATTCTATACCTGAAAAGGAACTTGAAGAAACACGACTTAAAGCAAAAAGCTTATTGGAGGTAACACCATGATATTAATTATAGATAATTACGATTCGTTTACGTATAACTTGGTTGATATAGTTAGTCAAATTGATGAAGTGATTATTAAATATCCAGATGATAAAGATGTATTGAACTATTTAGAGAAAATTGATGGGGTAATCATTTCTCCAGGTCCTGGTCATCCTTTAGATGGCGATGAATTGGTAAAAATTATCGATAAATATCATACTTTACCAATTTTAGGTATTTGTTTAGGTGCTCAAGCATTAACGTGCTACTACGGTGGCAAAGTTATTCAAGGAGAGAAAGTCATGCATGGAAAGGTAGCTACACTTGAAGTTAAAAACGAGTCAGAACTCTATTTGACGATACCGCACCAATTCAAAATTATGAGATATCATTCACTTGTAAGTGAGATAAAATCTTTTCCTAAGAATTTAATCATTACGGGAAGTACATCAGATTCAATACAATCCTTCGAGGACAAACAACATCTTCATTTCGGTATACAGTATCATCCAGAATCATTTGCTACTGAGTTTGGTTCACAAATTATTAAAAACTTCATTCGTATTGTAAAAGAAAGGGTGAATTTGAGTGGGATTACTAAAACAATTGGATAATGACATAACTTTAACGCAATCAGAGACAACACAATTCATAACCTATCTAACTAATCCTGAAATTGATGTGGAAGACAAGGTCGACTTATTAACGCGATTTACGAAAAAGGAAATTAAACAACAAGAATTAACCTATGTCGTCAATAGTTTAATTCAAACCATGTATCCTAATCAACCAACATATGAAGGAAGTATGTGTGTATGCGGTACAGGAGGGGATAAGTCAAACAGTTTCAATATTTCTACAACAGTGTCTTTTGTAGTAGCAAGCGCTGGTATTCCAGTCATTAAACACGGAAATAGAAGTATAACATCCCATTCAGGAAGTACTGATTTGTTAAATCAACTGGGAATAAAGACGACAAAAGTTTCAGAAGTCCCATTACAAATTGAAGAACAGGGATTGGCATTTATTAGTGCAATTGAGTCTTATCCAATAATGAAATATATCCAACCTGTTAGAAAAATGATTTCTATACCGACTATTTTTAATATAGTTGGGCCACTTATCAATCCATTTAAATTGACCTATCAAGTGTTAGGAGTGTACGACCCAAGTCGATTGTACATGATAGCACAAACATTGAAAGATTTAGGGCGACGGAGAGCAATAGTGTTACATGGAGCAAATGGTATGGATGAAGCTACGCTTTCAGGAGACAATGAAGTTTATGAATTAAATGAAAATGGAGACATAACGCATTATTTTGTAAATGCTAAAGATTATGGTTTAAAGATTGCAAGTAATCAAGATTTAGAAGGAGGCAGTCCAAGAGAAAACAAAATGATTACATTAGATATTATAAGTGGAGATGATAAAACTTGTAGAAGGGATGTTGTTTTGTTAAATGCTGCACTTGCGTTATATGTTTCTGAAAAAGTAGATACGATAGCATCTGGAATAAGTTTAGCTACGTTCTTAATTGATAGTGGTAGAGCGATGGAACAATTTATGAGAATGAGAGGTGATATCTGTGACGATATTAAGTGAAATAGTGGATTATAAAGAGCAATTATTAAAAGACGGCTATTATCATGATAAATTACAAAATTTGAAAGAGGTTAAACATAAAAATAAATCACGATTAACGGATGCTTTAATTAATAATGACAATTTAACATTAATTGCTGAAATCAAATCGAAGAGTCCATCTGTACAAGCTTTTCAACAAACGAATATAATTAAACAAGTAATTGATTATGAACGTTATGGAGCAAATGCGATCTCCGTATTAACAGACGAACGTTGTTTCGGTGGTAGCTTTGAAAGATTACAGCAAATATCCGAAACAACACAATTACCTGTTTTATGTAAAGATTTCATCATTGATTCGCTTCAAATTGATGTTGCACAAAAAGCAGGTGCTTCAATTATTTTACTCATTGTAAATATACTTACCGATGAAAAGTTACGACAACTCTATCAATATGCAAGTTCTAAGGGACTAGAAGTGTTAGTAGAGGTACATGATGGTATTGAATTACAACGTGCCTATCAATTAAATCCACAAATCATTGGGGTAAACAATCGTGATTTAAAATCATTCAACACCGATGTTAAACATACTAATCAAATACTTAAGTGTAAGAAAGAGAACTATTTATATATATCTGAAAGTGGAATTCATTCACAACAAGAGGTTAAGCAAATAGTAAAAAGTGGGATCGATGGCTTATTAGTTGGTGGAGCCTTAATGAATTGTAATGAGTTAGAACATTTTATACCCTCACTCAAATTAAAAAAGGTGAAACAATGATTTTAAAATTTTGCGGTATAAAAACTAAAGTAGAAGCATTAAGCATTCGACCACTCAATATAAACATGGTGGGATTTATACACTATCCCAAAAGTAAACGACATTTGGATATTGAGCAAATAAATAAACTATCAAGATTGTTGCCAGACGAAATAGATAGATTAGTCGTATTAGTTAATCCAACATTGCAATTAATAAAGAAAATTATTAATGCTACTAATATTAATGCTATCCAACTCCATGGTGAAGAGACGATTGATTTTATCAAACAATGTCGTTTAAATTTTAAGAATATTAAGATAATTAAAGCTTTACCAGCTACTCAAAATATAATAAATGATATCGATCAATTCAAAGAGCATGTTGACTTATTTATTATAGATACGCCATCAGAGCAATATGGTGGGACTGGACAATCTTTTGATTGGACATTGCTTAAGGGCTTAGATCAATCTATACCGTTTTTAATTGCTGGAGGTATTGACGTTGAAAAGATAAAACAAATTGAAATGATGAAGTTGAATCATTTAGGTTATGACATTTCAAGCGGCATTGAAACGGATGGTATAAAAGACAAAAATAAAATGTTAACTGTGATACAACAAGTGAAGGGAGAATTATAATATGTATAATATACAAACTGAAGCAGATGAATTAGGTTTTTTCGGAGAATATGGTGGGAAATATGTTCCAGAGACATTAATGCCAGCAATTATTGAATTAAAACAAGCGTATAAGAAGGCTAAACAAGATCAATCATTTCAAGATGAATTAACTTATTATTTGAAAGAATATGTAGGTAGAGAAACCCCATTGACTTATGCAAAATCATATAGTGAAGCGTTGGGTGGAGCTCAAATATATTTAAAACGTGAGGATTTGAATCATACCGGCGCACATAAAATTAATAATGCGATAGGGCAAGCTTTATTGGCAAAACGTATGGGCAAAAATAAACTAGTTGCTGAAACGGGCGCGGGTCAGCATGGTGTAGCAAGTGCCACAGTAGCTGCGTTATTTGATATGGAATTAATCGTATTTATGGGAAGAGAAGATATCAAACGTCAACAGCTTAATGTATTTCGTATGGAATTATTAGGAGCTAAAGTTGAAGCAGTGGATGAAGGTCAAGGAACACTTTCTAATGCGGTAAACAAGGCATTACAGTATTGGGTAAGTCATGTTGCAGATACACACTATTTACTAGGTTCGGCATTAGGACCTGATCCTTTTCCAACGATGGTCAGAGATTTTCAAAGTGTTATAGGTCAAGAAATTAAAGAACAATTACTTCAAAAAACTGGTCGATTACCAGATGCAGTTGTTGCATGTATAGGCGGAGGGTCTAATGCAATAGGGACTTTTTATCCTTTTATTAAAGATAAGGTCAAATTATATGGTGTAGAGGCTGCAGGACAAGGGATTGATACTGCTAAGCATGCACTTGCAATTGGAAAAGGACGTCCGGGCGTACTTCATGGTTCAAAAATGTATTTAATTCAAGATGAATATGGACAAGTAGAATTAGCACACTCTATATCTGCAGGTTTAGATTATCCAGGTATAGGTCCTGAACATTCATATTATCACGATATTGGACGTGTGCAATATAAACGTGCCACTGATACAGAAGCAATGGAGGTGCTCATCCGCTTCAGCAAAATGGAAGGAATCATACCTGCCATTGAAAGTGCACATGCACTTAGTTATGTTGAAAAGATAGCACCTAAAATGAATAAAGATGAAATTTTAGTAGTTACTATTTCAGGTCGCGGTGACAAGGATATGGAAACAATTAGACACTATATGCAAACAAGAGGTGAATCACATGACTAAATTATTTATTCCATACATTATGGGGGATAAGTCATTTATTAAAAATATGAAAATCTTAGATGAGAATGGTGCTGATATAATAGAAATTGGTATACCATTCTCTGACCCAGTAGCTGATGGTTCCATAATAATGGAAGCAGGCAACCGAGCTATCAAGCAAGGCGTGACCATTAATTACATTTTTAATGAATTATCCAAAAATAAAGATGAAATTAATTGCAAATATGTACTAATGACTTATTTCAATATCATTGTTTCTTATGGAGAAGAAGCTTTCTTTAAAGAATGTGAAAAAGTAGGTGTTTACGGCGTAATTATTCCGGATTTGCCTAACGAATTAACTCAAAAATTAAAGCAAAAAATATCCAAATTTGATGTTAAAGTAATATCTCTCATATCAATGACTGCAAATGATGACCGTATAAAAGAAATCGTTAAGCATGCTGAAGGGTTTATATACACTGTAACTATGAATGCAACAACAGGCAAAAATGGAACGTTTCATCCTCAATTAAAAGATAAATTAAAACATCTAAAAGCACATACGGATATACCTGTAGTTGCAGGTTTTGGCATCAGAACTAAAGAACATATAAAGGATTTAGCTACTTTTGCTGACGGTGTAGTAATTGGTAGTGAAATTGTAAAACGCTTTTGTCAAGATAATAACGAGGATACGATTCACTATTTAAAACAAGTAAGAGAAACGCTAGATACGCTTTAGGTATAAGAAGTACCTTGGTGGATATGTAATTTATAAAGGAAGTTCACTAGAGATTAAGACGATGTTTGATGTCTTAATCTCTATTTATTTATTTTGCAAAATATTTCAAACTAATAAATGGTTTGTATTTTAGTTTTGTTAATATCTATTGTATACTTAATGAAACTGGATAAATAAATTTTTGGTTGAAGATAAAGATATTATTGAAAATTATAATTTAAATTTTGAACTAAAAAGTAGATAAAGATTCTTTGAAGTAGGAGCAATAAATAATGAAGTTTACAAATTTAACAGCTGCAGAGTTTGGCAATTATACAGATAAGATGCCATATAGTCATTTCACACAAATGACTGAAAACTATGAGATGAAAGTTGCAAATAAAACAGAAACTCACTTAGTTGGTATAAAAAACAATGAAAATGAGGTCATTGCAGCCTGCATGTTGACAGCAGTACCAGTCATGAAATTTTTCAAGTACTTTTATTCTAACCGAGGACCTGTAATTGATTATGATAATAGAGAGCTTGTTCACTTTTTCTTTAATGAGTTAACAAAGTATTTAAAACAGCATAATTGTCTTTATGTTCGAGTTGACCCTTATTTACCATACCAATACTTAAATCATGATGGTGAAATTACAGGTAATGCTGGTAATGATTGGTTCTTTGATAAGATGAAGCATCTCGGATTTAAACATGAAGGCTTTAATAAAGGTTTTGATCCGATTAAACAAATCCGATATCATTCTGTTTTAGATTTAAAAAATAAAACATCTAAAGATATATTAAATGGAATGGATAGTCTACGTAAACGTAATACTAAAAAAGTTCAAAAAAATGGTGTGAAAGTTAAGTTCTTATCAGAAGAAGAACTTCCAATCTTCCGTTCATTTATGGAAGATACAACCGAAACGAAAGAATTCCAAGATAGAGATGATAGTTTCTATTATAACCGTTATAGACATTTCAAAGATCGCGTGCTTGTACCGCTAGCTTATATTAAGTTTGATGAGTACATCGAAGAATTACAAAATGAACGTGAAACTTTAAATAAAGATGTTAATAAAGCTTTAAAAGATATTAAAAAACGACCAGACAATAAAAAGGCATTTAATAAAAAAGAAAATCTTGAAAAACAATTAGATGCCAATCAACAAAAATTAGACGAGGCTAAAAAATTACAAGCCAAACATGGTAATGAATTACCAATTTCAGCAGGTTTCTTCTTTATTAATCCATTTGAAGTTGTTTATTATGCAGGTGGAACTTCTAATAAATATAGACATTTTGCAGGCAGTTATGCTGTTCAATGGACAATGATTAACTATGCAATTGATCATGGTATTGATAGATACAATTTCTATGGTATTAGCGGTGATTTCAGTGAAGACGCTGAAGATGTTGGAGTCATTAAATTTAAAAAAGGTTTCAATGCAGACGTAATTGAGTATGTTGGAGACTTTGTGAAACCTATTAACAAACCTATGTATTCAGTGTATAAGACACTCAAAAAGATTAAAAAATAGATTTAATTAAGAGGGGAATAGACGAATATGAAATTTACAGAGTTAACAGTTAAAGAATTCGAAAACTTTGTACAAAACCCATCATTAGAAAGCCATTACTTCCAAATGAAAGAGAATATTCAAACACGTGAAAATGATGGCTTTGAAGTAGTGTTACTAGGTGTAAAAGATGAAAGCAATAAAGTACTAGCTGCTAGTCTTTTCTCTAAAATTCCGACCATGGGAAGCTATGTATATTACTCAAATCGAGGCCCAGTAATGGATTATTCTGATTTAGGCTTAGTTGATTTTTATTTACGTGAATTAGAAAAGTATTTACATCAACACCAATGCTTATACGTTAAAATTGATCCATATTGGATTTATCAAATTTATGATAAAGATATTAATCCACTTGAAGATAGAGAGAAAAATGATGCTGTAGTTAATTTATTTAAATCACATGGATATGAACACCATGGATTCACTACTAAATATGACACATCAAGTCAAGCAAGATGGATGGGTGTTAGCTTTCTAAAAGGTGAAACACCTGCATCATTAAGAAAACAATTTGATAGCCAACGTAAAAGAAATATTAATAAAGCGATAAACTACGGGGTGAAAGTAAGATTCCTTGGTAGAGATGAGTTTCATATATTCTTAGATTTATACCGTGAAACAGAAGCAAGAACAGGTTTCGTATCAAAAACAGACGAATATTTCTATAACTTCTTTGATACTTATGGAGATAAAGTGCTTGTTCCACTCGCATATATTGATTTAGATGAATACATAAAATCATTGCAAGACGCTTTAAATGATAAAGAAAACCGTCGTGATCAAATGATGGCAAAAGAAAATAAAAATGATAAACAACTTAGAAAAATTGCAGAATTAGATAAGCAAATTGAACACGATAAAAAAGAACTCTTACAAGCAAGCGAATTACGTCAGACAGATGGCCAAATCTTGAATTTGGCATCAGGAATTTTCTTTGCAAATTCATATGAAGTGAATTACTTCTCTGGAGGTTCATCTGAAAAATATAATAATTATATGGGACCATATATGATGCATTGGCATATGATGAACTATTGCTTCGAACATGGATATGATCGATATAATTTTTATGGTTTATCTGGTGATTTTACAGAGAACAGTGAAGATTATGGTGTTTATCGCTTTAAAAGAGGATTTAATGTTTACATTGAAGAGCTAATCGGGGACTTCTATAAACCTATAAACAAGGTTAAATATTGGTTGTTTAATACACTTAATACAATTCGCAAAAAAGTAAAAAAATAAATTGATGTTATTAAAGGCTGTGACATGGTGGATGTCACAGCCTTTTTTTATCGTAACTCGTGATAGAGACAAGTTACAATACAGTGTAGGTAAATTCTAAGTTGATTTTCATGTTGCCCCCTACAATTTAATATTACCACACGTCTGATTTTTAGCAATAATATTACAAAACAAATTTATTTTGCTAAATTTAAAATATTTACATTATTATTCTTTAGCAAATTTAGTTAAGACTAACAATTTATATAAATAGATACCAAGATTAATACGAAAAAGTTACGATTCATTCAAATGTAATAACTAAACCTAATATCTAAAATTGAGATTATTACATTTACTTAAGTCTATATAATAAGAGTTCTCGATGACTCGCTTTATGTAGATGATATTAATAACTGTTGTAGTACTTAATTAGTTAACAATTAGCTTTGACAAAGATTAAACACATTTATATAACCATGTGTATTTTTAAGTATTAAATTAATTAGCTTAGAATGAACAAATTATTTAAGCTAAATATTGTAAGATAACAATCAATCATACGTAACAATAATAAAACATGTTCAAAAATCGTCTTGACAGCGTATTAATTTAAAGGTTTTATGTAGATAATTATTTGTGCTCCATTTTAGTTTACATAATATATATTATAGGAAGTTATAAATAGTAACTCAGGGGACCTATCTTGCTACCTACTATGTCTGATTTTATATATACATTTACTATCTATTCAGCAACAATTCATTTAAATATCTGGTTATATATAGTTATTTATGCTTAACTCTAAATATACTAATATATAAAGGAAATATATCAATATCGTGTTGGATATTGATTGAACAATTTGCTTTGATGGTCGTCAAATTGACTGTAAAATTACCGACCAACTTTTTAGTTTACATAATATAAGACATAAAATTATTTTTGCTTCAGCTAGACCAATTCGTGATTTATTACCTGTACTACCTAATAAATTTCATAAATTTGCACTTATTGGTGGTAATGGTTCCATTATCTCTATTAATGGTCGTATAAATACACTTGCAACTAATCAGTTTGAAACATTTAATGTGATAAAACATGTCATTAATCAATATAACTTGAATTACATTGTTGATGATGAATGGAATTATGCAGCACGTGTTGATGCTACAAATACAATTTATCAACGCCTAGATCCTCAACTATTAGCACAAAAATTAACTATTAATGAGATTACTTCACCTATTAAGACGATTTTATTGAACATAGATGAAAAAGGCTTTGACGAAGTTGTAACATATATAGCTACCAATGCACCTAGTCTTTCACTAATTAATCATTCAAATGAACTTAATATTGATATTACAGCTAAATATATTAATAAATTTACTGCTATTGAGCATATACTCGGTAAATATCCTACGTATGTTGCATTCGGTAACGATCATAATGATATTGAAATGTTGCAACATGCTAAAGTTGGTTATTTTGTAAATAATGAATCAATGGATGCATCTATTTTAAAAAATAATAAAAATATCCGTTGTATTTATGCAAATACGGAAGCGCTATGTGTATCTTTAGATGAATTAAGCAAACATTACTAAAATAGCTACATTTATAATGAAATATAAACAACTTCTTATCGAAAATGATTATCAATTGCAAATATAATAATTTCATAGGAGGTTAATTATGAAAAATTCATTTAAATTTATAGCTATACTTTTCACAATAGTTTTATTATTATCTGCGTGCGGTAAGGATTCAACTTCTAAATCGTCGTCATCTTTAAAGGATACGATTACAGTTGAGAATACATATGAGTTTAAAGATAAGAATAATACACATACTAAAGGAAAAATGAAAACTGAGAAAGTTAAGGTACCAGTAAATCCAGATAGAGTGGCTGTAATAGATTATAGTGCATTAGAAATTATGAAACAGATGGGATTGGAAGATAGGATTGTGGCAATTGCGAAAGGTAAAGGTGCTACTTTCTTACCTTCTTCCCTTTCAGAATTTTAAAATGATAAGTATACTAATTTAGGTAACCCTGGACAACCTAATTATGATAATTTAGCTAAAGCTAAACCCGAAGTTATCTTCACATCATTTAGACAAGCACATACTAAAACGCTAGATGAAATAAAAAAAGCTGACCCTAACGCTAAAATATTATTTGTAAGTCTTGATAATGATCGTTATATTGATTCCATTAAAGAAAATACGACATTGTTTGGGAAAATATTCAAACAACAAAACAAAGCTAAAATGCTTAATGAGAAACTAAGTAAAAAAGTTGCTGAAACTAAAAAGTTATTAATGACGATACGGTCTTGTTTTTAAATGTGGATGATAAAGGTGTTAAAGCATTTGGACCTACTGGTCGTTTCGGAGGGTTCTTAAATAAAGATTTAGGATTAAAACATGCTGACACAGCCATGAAAGCCAATTCTGCTGGGAATTCTATTACTTATGAGTATTTAAACAAAGTAAACCCAGATAAACTATTTGTAATTGATCGTACTCAAAAAGGAAATGATAAGTCGTTACCTTCTGCATTAAATAACGACCTTATAAAAATTTTAAAAGTTATTAAGAACAAACAAGTATATCAATTTGAATCTAACGCATGGTATTTTTCTGAGGGTGGAATTGAAACTACCATTGAGCAATTAGACAAAATTGAAAAAGCTTTTAAAAATAATTAGTGAAATGCTTTTAATCCCCTTACTTTAGAAAAAAGCGTTTGAAACATTTTAATATGCAAGTATGCATATATGTTTCAAACGCTTTTTTATTATCTTCTACGACGACGGATTGTTTCGTCATCATCTTCATATTTACGAATTTCTTTTTCTAGTTGTTTCTTTTTACGTTCACGACGCCAATTTCTAGTGAAATACCATAATAAAAAGCTGATAATTAAACTGATAATGGCTAGAAAAGCAGCATATCCTAGTAATGGTTGAAATGAGATATCATAAAAATTAGGAATAAAAAATGCTAAGATAGCTAACGCAACAAATGTAATTACTGCGGATACAAACCATTTCTTAAGTACTAAAGCACAGAAGACAGTTAAAATTATCGTTGCAACTATTGTAATCCATAAATAGTTGGGCATATCAAAAATAGTCATGTATATCTCCTATCATAATAAAAATCTTTCTTTTAAATACTATACAATAATATGAAATTAAATTATACCCCTTTGCCTATAAGCATAACTCGGTCTTGAGGCTTAATAATGAGTTTGAAAATGATATTGTGTATAATGATTGTGAAATGATTTTTAAGGGAGTGGAATTTATGACGTCAGGTTTACCATTTAGAAAAGATGTTCCAGAACTAGAAAAATGGAATTTAAATGATTTGTTTGATAGTGATGAACAATTTTATGACGCTTTAGATAATGTACTAAATCAATCGAAGTCGTTTAATCAACAATATAAAGGGAAAATTTCAGATGCTAGGATGATAAAAAAAGTATTATCAGAATTTGAAAATATTCTTATTCAACTTGATCGTCTTGGTAATTATGCGGAACTAAGACTAAGCGTTGATACTGCTAATACTGATGCACAAACATTAAGCGCAAAGTTATCGACAAATTATGGTAAGATTTCAAGTCAGTTATCCTTTGTAGAATCTGAAATATTAATGTTACCTGAAGAGATTATTAAAGAAGCAATAGAAGAATCTGATGTGCCTCACTACTTAGAGAAATTAATTGAAAGTAAGCCATATCAATTGTCACCTGAAGTGGAACAAGTAATGGCGAGTTTATCGCCTACTTTTCAAAGTGCATATGAATTATACGGCACAACGAAAATGCTTGATATTGCCTTCGAATCATTTGAACATAACAATGTGACATACCCTATGGATTACGCAACATTTGAAAATGAATACGAGGATAATGCTGATCCAGAATTTAGACAAAAAAGTTTTAAAAGCTTTAGTGATGCTCTGAAAAAATATCAACATACTACTGCTGCGACTTACAATCAACATGTGCAACAAGAAAAAATTGAGGCTGACTTAAGAGGATATGATTCTGTCATAGACTATTTATTACACGATCAAGAAGTTACACGAGAAATGTATGACAGACAAATCGACGTAATTATGAGTAATTTAGCACCTGTAATGCAAAAATACGCTAAATTATTACAACGTATACACGGTTTAGATAAAATGCGCTTTGAGGATTTAAAGGTTTCTGTTGATCCAAGCTATGAACCTGAAATATCAATCGAAGATTCTAAACAATATATTCATGGTGCTTTAAATGTACTGGGCGAAGATTATATACAAATGGTTGAGCAAGCATATAGTGATCGTTGGATAGATTTTGCACAAAATAAAGGAAAAGACACAGGTGCTTACTGTGCTAGCCCTTATTATACACATTCATATGTATTTATTTCATGGACTGGAAAGATGACTGAAACGTTTGTACTAGCACACGAATTGGGACATGCAGGTCATTTTACATTGGCACAACAACATCAAAATTTATTAGATTCTGAAGCTTCAATGTACTTTGTAGAAGCACCATCTACCATGAATGAAATGTTAATGGCAAATTATCTATTCAGTAACAGTGAAGATCCTAAATTTAAACGTTGGGTAATTGGATCTATTTTATCACGCACATATTATCATAATATGGTAACACACTTGTTAGAAGCTGCTTACCAACGTGAAGTATATCGCAAAGTTGATAATGGTGAGTCACTCACAGCACCTGTGCTTAATAAGATTATGAGAGACGTTTATGAACAATTCTTTGGTGATGCTGTTGAATTAACAGATGGAACTGAATTAACTTGGATGCGTCAACCTCACTACTATATGGGATTATACTCATACACTTACTCTGCTGGATTAACAATTGGTACGGTTGTTTCACAAAAAATTAAACAAGAAGGCCAACCAGCTGTAGATGCATGGCTTGAGACATTAAAAGCGGGTGGAAGTCTATCTCCTATTGAATTAGCAAAAATTGCAGGTGTTGATATCACTACAGATGCACCACTTAAAGCTACTATTAAATATATCTCTGATTTAGTTAATGAAGCTGAACAATTAACAAATGAAATTGACAACAAGGCTAATTAAATTATATATATTTTGATTAATAGTAAAACCCTGATAATAACTGATTTAATCAGTCTTATCAGGGTTTAATTGTTTGATTTTGGGTTATTTAGGATTTGATACTATATTATTTTTCATAATGTTCACCAGTATAGAAATAATAAACGCTCTCTGCAATATTTCTAACATGGTCTCCGACTCTTTCAAGATTTCGTGCAGCTAAATGTGCTTGGCCAGCAACAAAAGGGTCATTATCTATTAAATATGTTGTGTTAACTATATTTGCATAAAGATCATCAATATCTTTATCACGCTCAATAATTTCTTTGATTAACGTTATATCCTCTTGTTTCGTAGCTGTATTAAGATCTTGCAACATTAGCATTGCTAATTTCCCCATCGTTTTTAATCGAGTCAATACATAGTGATCTGTAATCTTTACTCGAAGACGAATATGCGCTATATGTGCTGCGTTATCTCCCATGCGTTCAAAGTCTGTGGAAATTTTTAAAGCTGCCATCATCATTCTTAAATCCGTAGCAATTGGCTGTTGCTTTGTAATTAACATAATAACTTTTTCATTAATATCATAATCTAAGTTATTGATTATTTTATCATTCTCAATGACTTGTCTTGCAAAATTTTTATCCTCTTCACTTAACGACACTAATGCATGTTCGAGATTAAAATAAACACGAAGACCAAGGTGACGAATATCCTTAATTAATTCACCTAATTGACCTTCGTATTTATGTCTAATAATGGTCATCATTATAGAATATTAACCAAAACGTCCTGAGATGTAGTCTTCTGTTTGTTTATCAGAAGGATTAGAGAAGATTTTATCAGTGTCGTCGTATTCGTTAACATAACCATTAAGGAAGAATGCTGTTTTATCAGATACACGTGCAGCTTGTTGCATGTTGTGTGTAACCATAATAATAGAGTAATTTTCTTTTAATTCTTGAACAAGTTCTTCAACTCTTAATGTAGAGATTGGGTCTAAAGCTGATGTAGGCTCGTCCATTAAAATAACATCTGGTTCAATAGCTAAACATCTAGCAATACAAACACGTTGTTGTTGCCCACCAGATAAACCGTAAGCGTTTGTGTGTAATCTATCTTTTAATTCATCCCAAATTGCCGCGCCACGTAATGATTTTTCTACGATTTCATCTAATAATTTTTTATCTTTAATACCGTGAGTTTTAGGACCATAAGTGATATTATCGTAAATTGATTTTGGGAATGGGTTTGGTTGTTGGAATACCATACCTACATTTGTTCTTAATTTTTCTTTAGAATAGTTTTCATCAAAAATATTTTGGTCACGGTATAGAATTTTACCAGCAGTTTTTACTGAAGGTACTAATTCTACCATACGATTTAATGTTTTAATATAAGTTGATTTACCACAACCAGATGGTCCAATAATAGCAGTTACATTATTTTCTAAAATATCTAAATTAATGTTTTGTAGCGCATGTGTATCTCCGTACCATAAATCTAAGTTTTGTGTTGAATAAACTACTTTTTTATTGCTATCTGATTCTTTATTGTGTTTAACTTCATTAGATGAAACTACTGTTGAAATTGATTCTTGAGATTGATCAGTATGTTTTGCTAACTCTTTATCTTTAATATTTGTATTTGCCATAATTAAAACTCCTTTATATCTGTAAGATTGAAACGATAGTTATGCTCTATTAAAAACATGATATTATCGATTCAACCTTCACTCCCTAAATTATGTTGTATTTGATTGGATTAATATTTTCTAGAGAACTTGTTACGTAAGAAAATGGCTATTGCGTTCATTAGTAATAAGATTACAAGTAATATAATAATTGCTGCTGATGCAACATTTTGGAATTCAGCTTGAGGCATTTTAGCCCAAGTGTAAATTTGAGTTGGTAATGCTGTGAACATAGACATAATGCTTGTTGGTGTTGCTAATAGAATAGTTGGTATACCAATTAAGATTAATGGTGCTGTTTCTCCTAATGCGCGTGATAGTGATAAGATGAATCCAGTCAAAATACCAGGTAAAGCAGCCGGTAATACGACACGACGAATAGTTTGCCATTTATTTGCACCTAAGCCATAAGAAGCTTCGCGAACAGAATTAGGAACTGCTCTGATTGCCTCCTGACTTGATACGATAATAATCGGTAGAATTAACAATGACATTGTTAAAGCGGCAGCAATAACGCTATTTCCTAATGCTAATGCTTGAATACCGCCACCACGAACGAATAATGTTAATCCAAGTAAACCGAATACGATAGAAGGTACACCAGCTAAGTTAGAAATACTAATTTTAACGAAACTAGTAAAGAAATTGTCTTTAGCGTATTCTTCTAAATAAATCGCTGTACCTACACCAAGAACGATAGAGATTGGAATAATACTTATCATTAACCAAATTGTCCCTGCTAACGCACCTTTAATACCTGCTTGTGAAGGTGTAGAAGAAGAGAAATTTGTAAAGAAATCTGGTGTAAGATAGCCAACACCTTTAACAAATGTTTGTATCAATAATGCTGCAAGTACTAATAAAGCTATTACAATACATGTAAAGAATAACCATTTATTTAATTTATTTGTTTTATCACGACTTGAGATATTTTTTTCTACTTTGTTTTGGTCAATTAGTGTTTTAGCTTTAGGATTTGTAGTAGCTGTCATATTAATACTCCTCTCTGAAGCGTTTCGAAATCCAATAAGAAATTAAGTTCATTATCAATGTGAAAATAAATAATGTGAAACCTACTGCATAAATACTGTAGTACATATCAGAACCGAATGTAGCATCTCCAGTTGCAACTTCAACAATATAACCAGTCATAGTTTGAATTGAATTCGTTAAGTTTAATGAAGCTGTTGGTGAACTACCTGCAGCTAATGAAACAATCATAGTTTCACCGATCGCTCTTGAAATACCTAATACGATTGAAGCTACAACACCTGAAGCTGCGGCTGGTAATACTACTTTAGTAGCAACTTCAAATTTTGTTGAACCTAAACCATAAGCACCCTCACGAATTTTGTTTGGAACAGATGCCATTGCATCTTCACTCATACTTGTAATTACTGGAACAATCATGATACCTACTACAATTCCTGGACTGACAGAGTTGAAACTATCAAGTGCTGGAATTATTGTTCTTAGTACAGGTGTTACAAAAGTTAAAGCAAAGAAACCAAATACAATTGTTGGAATACCTGCTAAAATTTCAAGAATTGGTTTAATAATACGTCTTGCTTTGTCACTTGCGTATTCACTTAAGTAAATTGCAGCACCTAATCCAATTGGAACTGCGACGATAGTTGCAATTACTGTAATTTTCAACGTACCAATAACTAAAGCCCAAATACCATATTTAGGATCAGAACCAGTTGGGTTCCAGTCTTTAGTGAATAAAAATTCAACAATAGATACGCGTGTGAAGAATGTTATTGTCTCAGTTATCAAAGTGAAAAGAATACCAATTGTAGTTAAAATTGAGATTGCAGCTATAATTCCTAAAATAATAGGTACGATTTTATCACTGAAACCGCCCTTTTTAGCGTTATTTTTAGCTATCAAGTCTCTAACATTAGTTTCCGATGCCATATATAACCCTCTCTTTTTCTCCCAATAAATTTAAAAAAGCGCTAGAAATTATCAGGTAAACAATGAGTTCAAATTAACCTAAAACATTTTAACAATCACCCATATATTCGAGAACAAGGTAGCAGAGTTGCTACCTTGTAATACCCCTTGAATAATTCCCAGCCCTTTGATATTAATAATGATTATTATTTATCTGATTTTTTATCGTATTTTTTTAATTCTTTAAGTTCATCTTTGTAAGTTTTTTCTGGAGAAGCTACATAACCAGCATCTTCAGCAGATTTACCTTTGTCTTCTAATGTGAATTTGATGAATTCTTTCATAACATCATTATCTTTTAATGATTTTTCTTTAACATATAAGAATAATGGTCTACTTAAAGCATATGAACCGTCTTTGATTGTTTTCTTAGTTGGTTCAGTTGTTTTACCTTTATCGTCTTTGATTTTAACTTCTTTTAATTTATCTTTGTTTTGTTCGTAGAAGTTATAACCGAAGTAACCGATACCCTCTTTGTTTTTCTCTACTGATTGAACAATTACGTTAGTGTCTCCGTTTTTCTCTGCTTTGATATCTTCTTTATTCATTACTTCTTCTTCAAAGAAATCATAAGTACCGTGACTTGAGTTTGGAGAGAAAGCTTTGATTTTTTTGTCAGGCCAGCTAGAGTTTACATCTTTCCAAGTTTTAGCTTCGCCGTTGTAGATTTTTTTCAATTGATCTTTAGATAATTCTTTAACAAAGTCGTTGTCTTTGTTAACTGCAACAGTTACACCATCTTGTGCAATTTTTAATTCTTTATATTTAATGTCTTTGTCTTCTAATTTTTGTTTTTCTTCATCTTTAATAGGTCTAGAAGCTTGTGAGAAATCAGTTTCGCCAGCGATGAATTTTTCAAAACCAGCACCAGTACCTGCTTGACCAGATGAAATAGTAGCGTTTGGATGATCTTTAGCCCATTTTTCGTTTAATTTCTCAACGATAGGAGCTACTGTTGATGAACCTTCACCTTTTGCTTCACCTTTAAGGTCTTTGCCATCTCCAGAACCACTTCCACTGCTATCTCCACCGCCACATGCGCCTAATAATACTGAAGCGCCTAAAACAGTTGTACCAACTAATTGCCATTTTTTCATTAAAATATCCTCCTAATAGATAACCCAAAATGTTATATGTATTTCTTACAATGCTTATGATACATGCCTTTTATTAATATAAAATAGTTTAAATGTAAAGTTTTCGTTAAGATTGCAGGAAAAACAATATTTTTCATAAAAATTATCTATAAAAAAGACGGGAGTGATACAGCATTCATAATGAAATGCTGTATCACTCCCGTAAAGGTGACTGAAAGTGTAAAATATATTGTTAGTGTTGTATTTTACTTTGAATAAGTAATATGACTTTAAATTAATTTTTAACGTTATTATTTTGTACTAATAAAACAACTATTTTAATAGAAGGAAAATGTTTATATTTATGATTATTTATCTTCTACTCGACTCCAACCCTTTTTGGTTAAAGAGATCTTGCCTGTTTCAATATTAATAATTTTATGTTTGTATAAATGACCTATTGCGCGTTTAAAAGAGCCTTTACTCATATTGAACACCTCTTTAATTGCTTCTGGGCTTGATTTATCCCAAAAAGGTAATTCACCTTCATATTCTACTAATAAATCAAATATTACTTGACCATCATCATCAAGACGTTCATGAGCTAAAGGTAAAAATGAACCATTGAGTTCCCCTTTGTCATTATGACCAATAACACGTACTTCTACTTCTTCACCTAATCGGGGTTCTTCTTTACGCTCTGATTCATGCACAAAGATTTTATGGCCTTCCTTCGATAATAAGAAACTACCAATTCTTAATAGTCGATATGGTCTAGCTTTAATCAGTTCATTCTGTTTTTCATCATCATATACAGGTGTAAACATTTTTTCTACAATTGTTTCACTAGCAAGACGAGCAAACATTTGATTTTCTCTATCTATACGTAATGTTACTAATACATAATCTCCAGTTTGTGGCCATAGTGATTTTACTTTTGGTAAATCTTCCCATGGGATTAGCACTTCTCTTGGTAAACCTACATCTACACGTGCACCATCTCGGTCTGTTTTTAACACTTTTGCAAAATCATATTTATCTTTTGTAATGTCAGGCATGTTTTGAGTAGCAAATAATTCGCCTGAGCGATTTGGATATATGAAGAAACTATATTCTTCACCTGTTTCTAATTCATCTTCATCATTGATTTCTGATTGATTTAATTTTACTTGTTCACCATTAGGACCTTTTAAAAGGTATGTAGAACCTTCTAAGCCAATGACTTCTAAAAATTCAATTGAACCAACAATATCTTTATCTAATGCCATAATATTCTCCTTCGAGGGTTTGTATTCTTCATTATTATAACATGCATACTAAAAACTATCATTCACGTGTTTAGATTTGCATTAGGTCGAAACTATATAAAGAATATGATATAATTTTTCCGTTAGATAAACGATAAATAAAGGAGTAAAAGCATGCTACAAGTAACTGATGTAAGTTTACGTTTTGGCGATCGTAAACTATTTGAAGATGTAAATATTAAGTTTACTGAAGGAAATTGTTATGGGCTTATCGGGGCTAATGGTGCTGGTAAATCAACGTTTTTAAAAATTTTATCAGGAGAAATTGATTCTCAAACAGGACATGTTTCAATGGGTAAAGATGAACGTTTAGCTGTTTTGAAACAAGATCACTTCGCCTATGAAGAAGAACGAGTATTAGATGTTGTTATCAAAGGACACGAACGCTTATATGAAGTCATGAAAGAAAAAGATGAAATTTATATGAAACCTGATTTCAGTGATGAGGATGGTATACGTGCCGCTGAACTAGAAGGTGAATTCGCCGAAATGAATGGTTGGAACGCAGAGGCTGACGCTGCTTCTTTACTCTCAGGTTTAGGCATATCTGCTGATTTACATGATAAGCAAATGTCAGAATTGGAAAATAATCAAAAAGTGAAAGTCTTATTAGCTCAAAGTTTATTTGGTGAGCCTGATGTACTTTTACTCGATGAGCCTACCAATGGTTTAGATATTCCTGCCATTAGTTGGTTAGAGGATTTCTTAATTAACTTCGATAATACTGTCATCGTGGTATCTCATGACCGTCACTTTTTAAACAACGTATGTACACATATTGCTGATTTAGATTTCGGTAAGATTAAATTATATGTAGGTAACTATGATTTCTGGTATCAATCTAGTCAATTAGCTCAAAAAATGGCTCAAGAACAAAATAAGAAAAAAGAAGAAAAAATTAAAGAGTTACAAGACTTTATTGCACGTTTCTCAGCTAATGCCTCTAAATCTAAACAGGCAACAAGTCGTAAGAAACAATTAGAAAAAATTGAATTAGATGATATACAACCATCTTCAAGACGATATCCATATGTTAAATTCACACCAGAACGTGAAATCGGTAATGATTTATTGACTGTTCAAGGACTTTCTAAAACAATTGATGGTGAAAAAGTACTTGATAACATTTCATTCACTATGAATCCTAATGATAAAGCAATTTTGATTGGAGATAGTGAAATTGCAAAAACTACATTATTGAAAATTTTATCTGGTGAAATGGAGCCTGATGAAGGTACATTTAAATGGGGTGTAACGACTTCATTAAGTTACTTCCCTAAAGATAACTCAGAGTTCTTTGAAGGCGTAGACATGAATTTAGTAGATTGGTTACGTCAATATGCACCTGAAGATGAACAAACAGAAACTTTCTTACGTGGTTTCTTAGGACGAATGTTATTTAGTGGTGAAGAAGTTAAAAAGAAAGCTAGTGTACTTTCTGGTGGTGAAAAAGTTCGCTGTATGTTAAGTAAAATGATGCTATCAAGTGCCAATGTTTTACTATTAGACGAACCTACTAACCATCTTGACTTAGAAAGTATTACAGCAGTAAATGATGGATTAGCTTCTTTCAAAGGATCAATCATCTTTACATCTTATGACTTTGAATTTATCAATACTATTGCAAATCGTGTGATTGATCTAAATCAATCAGGTGGTTTATCTAAAGAAGTTCCTTATGAAGAATATTTACAAGAGATTGGCGTATTACAAAAATAATCTATAAATACATACGCACTTCCCTATTACTAAATTGGGGAGTGCGTATTTTACTATCTTATTACCCATTTCATAAACCTTTACTTACATATGGTAAAAATACTTTCTGATTTTTCAGTCTATTTCAAAAAATCACAATTATCGGTTTACAGACACAATTGCCATATGTATAATATAAAACATAGCAATTGAATAAGAAATTGATGAGGCGCATCAATCATCAGTATATATTAGATAAACTGTCTGCAACAGCTAATATAGAAAGGGTGCGATGCCGAAATGAATCATAATCGCAGCTATGATTTGTTGGACTTTGTGGTTAAGAGCTGAAAGTTTGTCATTATTATTTAATAATGGAGTGCATCACTTGTATATAAATCACGAACAAGTTCGCACTTCCGAACTTGTTCTTTTTTATAGCGTGTGCCTCCCTATATTTTAGGAGGTAAAGTTTTGAAGCGAAGTGTTTTGAAGTTCGGTGGTTCATCCGTCGCTGATTTTATAAAGATAAAAAATATTGCAGAAATGCTTAAGAACCGTGTGGATGACGGTGAACAATTAATTGTAGTTGTTAGTGCTATGGGTAAAACAACAGATCAATTAATGGATAATGTATCAAATCTTACTGCTACACCTAAAGATGAGGAACTCGCCCTACTTTTAACGACCGGTGAACAACAGACGGTATCATATTTATCCATGGTGTTAAATGATATCGGTGTTAATGCTAGAGCAATGACTGGTTATCAAGCAGGTATTAAAACGATTGGCCATCATTTAAAAAGCAGAATTGCTGAAATCAATCCAGAAACATTTGATAAAGCATTCACCGACAAAGATGTGTTAGTCGTTGCTGGTTTCCAAGGTATTAATGATGCATTTGAACTTACAACGTTAGGACGTGGAGGATCAGATACAACGGCAGTTGCAATTGCTGCAAGTAATCAAATTCCATGTGAAATATATACTGACGTTGATGGCGTTTATGCCACTGACCCTCGAATATTAAGTAAGGCAAAACGTTTAGATTATGTTTCTTATGAAGAAATGATGGAAATGAGTGCATTAGGTGCAGGCGTTCTTGAAACTCGAAGCGTAGAACTTGCTAAGAACTATGATATCCCATTGTATCTCGGTAGAACTTTATCAAATGAGAAAGGAACATGGATTATGTCAAGAACAGACTTATTAGAGAAAAAAGCTGTAACAGGTGTAGCATTAGATAAGCATATGATGCACGTTACAATTAGTTATCCCCTACCTGATAATCGTCTTTTAACGCAATTGTTCACAGCATTAGAAGAAGGTTCAGTAAATGTGGATATGATATCCCAAATAGTTAACGTTGAAGGATTGCAGCTATCATTTTCTATTAAAGATAGTGATGTACAACAAATTTCAACTATTTTGAGTAACCTTTCTTCTTCATTTAACGCATTGGATTATAAAATTAATGAAGAATACGTTAAAATTTCGCTTATTGGTTCGGGTATGAGAGATATATCGGGCGTTGCATCAAAGGCTTTCATTACTTTAATTAATGCAAATATCCCATTCTATCAAACTACAACATCTGAAATTAGTATTTCTTATGTGATAGATGCTGATAATGGGGAAAAAGCGGTTGAAGTATTATACAATGCATTTGATATTTAAACATCAACATGCTACTTATAAATAATTTTTTTAAAATTCAAACAAATGATATTGGAGTGACTTTTATGACAAGATTAGCAGTAGTCGGAGCAACAGGTTTAGTTGGAACAAAAATGTTAGAAACAATTGATCGCAAAAACATCAAGTTCGATGAGTTAGTATTATTCTCATCAGCTAGATCAGCAGGAAAAGAAGTTCAATTTCAAGGCCAAACGTATGTTGTACAAGAATTAACAGAAGAAGCAGCAAGTGAAAAATTTGACTACGTTCTAATGAGTGCCGGTGGTGGCACAAGTGCACAATTCGCCCCAATCTTTGAAAAGGCAGGTGCAATTGTCATCGATAACTCTAGTCAATGGCGCATGACTGAAGATATTGACTTAATTGTACCTGAAGTAAATCAACCTGAATTTAAGCGCGGCATTATTGCCAACCCTAACTGTTCTACAATTCAATCAGTAGTACCATTAAAAGTATTACAAGATCAATTTGGTTTAAAACGTGTTGCATATACAACTTATCAAGCTGTTTCAGGTTCAGGTATTAAAGGTAAAAGAGATTTAGCTGAAGGTGCAAATGGTAAAGAACCAGAAGCGTATCCTCACCCTATTTATAATAATGTATTACCACATATTGATGTATTCTTAGAGGATGGATATACAAAAGAAGAACAAAAAATGATTGATGAAACACGCAAGATTTTACATGAGCCTGAATTAAAAGTAACTGCAACATGTGCACGTGTTCCAGTACAAGATAGTCATAGTGTTGAAATTGACGTTACTTTAGATAAGGAAGCAACTGTACAGGAAATTAAAGATTTATTTGATAAAGACGAACGTGTTGTATTAGTTGATAATCCTGAAAAAAATGAATATCCTCAGGCACTTAACTCTACTGGTAGAGATGAAGTATTTGTAGGCCGTATCCGTAGAGATGACTCATTAGATAATACATTCCACGTTTGGTGCACATCTGACAATTTATTGAAAGGTGCAGCATTGAATGCAGTACAAGTATTAGAGCAAGTAATCAATTTAAAAGGAGCTAGATAATATGCCACATTTATTCGAAGGTGTGGGAGTAGCACTTGCTACCCCATTCACAAATAATGAAGTTGATTATAATGCATTAGAGAGACATGTAGATTTCCTATTAAACAATGGTGTAAAAGCAATTATTGTTAATGGAACTACAGCTGAGAGCTCTACTTTAACTGAAGAAGAAAAAGAACAAGTATTGGAGTCAGTTATAAAGCAAGTTAATCATCGTGTGACTATTATTGCAGGTACAGGTACGAATAATACTGCCAAATCAATTCAAGCATCTCAACGCGCTAAAGCACTTGGTGCAGATGCAATTATGTTAATTACCCCCTACTACAATAAAACAAATCAACGTGGCTTAGTTAAACACTTCGAAACGATTGCGAATGAAGTTGAATTGCCAGTTGTACTATATAATGTACCTTCTCGTACAAATATGACAATTGAACCAGAGACAGTTGAAACATTAAGTCATAACCAATATATTGTTGCAATCAAAGATGCCACAAATGACTTTGAATATTATGAAGACGTTAAAAGTCGTATCAATCAAGAAGAATTCGCTTTATATAGTGGTAATGATGATAATGTTGTCGAATTTTATCAAAGAGGTGGCAATGGTGTTATCTCAGTTATTGCAAATGCAATTCCTAAAGAATTCCAAGCTTTATATGATGCTAAACAAAGTGGACAAGATATTTCAAACGATTTCGAACCAATTAGTAAATTATTAGATGCCCTTTCTGTAGATGTTAATCCTATTCCAATTAAAGCGTTAACAAGTCATTTAGGTTTTGGTAATTATGAATTGCGTTTACCACTTCTTCCGTTAGAAGATGCAGATGCCAAAGTCTTAATCAATGCATTTGAACAGTTTAAAGCAGGTGAACTTTAATGAAAATTTTACTTATTGGTTACGGTGCAATGAATCAAAGAGTAGCTCGCTTAGCAGAGGAAAAAGGTCATGAAATTATAGGTGTTATTGAACCTCGAAAAAATGAGACAACACCATATACACACTATGATCACATTGCTGATGCACAAAATGAAGCGGATGTAGCGATTGATTTTTCAAATCCTAATCTATTGTTACCACTTCTTGAAGAAGAGTTTCAATTACCTTTAGTTATAGCTACTACAGGTGAAAAAGAAAAATTAGTTGAAAAGTTAAATGAATTAAGCCATAACATGCCCATATTCTTTAGTGCAAATATGAGTTATGGTGTACATGCTTTAACTAAAATATTAGAAGCAGCTGTACCACTTCTTCAAGATTATGATATCGAGTTGACTGAAGCACATCATAATAAAAAAGTAGATGCTCCTAGTGGTACATTAGTAAAAATATATGATGTTATTAAAGACTTACGCCAAAATATCACACCAGTTTATGATCGACATGAACATACAGAACAACGCACTAAAGATGAAGTTGGCATTCACTCTATTCGTGGTGGGACTATTGTAGGTGAACATGATGTATTATTTGCAGGAACAGATGAAACCATTACAATCTCACATAAAGCACAGTCTAAAGATATTTTTGCAAATGGAGCAATCACTGCTGCTGAAAAATTAATAAACCAATCTAGCGGTTATTACACGTTTGACAACTTATAAGATATAAAATCTAGAAAATATTAAGGAGAGACTTAAATTATGGTACAACATTTATCAGCTGAGGAAATTATTCAATATATTAGTGACGCCCAAAAATCTACACCATTAAAAGTATATGTTAATGGTAATTTTGATGGTGTTACCTTCCCTGATTCTTTTAAAGTATTTGGTTCCGACAATTCTAAAGTAATCTTTTGTGAAGCCGATGATTGGAAACCATTCTATGAATCAAATCAAAATACAATTACTGAGTTAGAAATTGAAATGGATCGTCGTAATTCAGCAATTCCACTTAAAGACTTAACAAACACAAATGCGCGTATTGAACCAGGTGCATTTATACGTGAACAAGCTATTATTGAAGACGGTGCTGTCGTTATGATGGGCGCAACAATCAACATTGGTGCTGTAGTTGGTGAAGGAACTATGATTGATATGAATGCTACATTAGGCGGTCGTGCGACAACTGGTAAGAATGTGCATGTAGGTGCTGGCGCAGTTCTAGCTGGCGTAATTGAGCCTCCTAGTGCTTCACCAGTAGTCATAGATGATAATGTATTAATTGGTGCTAATGCAGTCATTTTAGAAGGTGTTCATGTTGGCGAAGGCGCGATTGTCGCTGCAGGTGCTATTGTTACTCAAGATGTTCCAGCTGGTGCAGTCGTAGCTGGTACCCCTGCTAAAGTGATTAAACAAACTTCGGAAGTAGAAGACTCTAAACGTGAAATTGTTTCAGCATTAAGAAAATTAAATGACTAATGATATGAGTATTTGATGAGTGGTAATGACAAAAGACTATTTTATAGCTGTATTGCATAATCACAATGGCCTTATTGAACTGAGAAGGCGCTTAACTGAGCCCTTCTCAGTTTTAGTTATTCTTATGAAGAGTGGATTTGGCATAATAAAGCGTATTTATTTAGAATTTTTACCAATAGACCCAAGCAGTGGACAAATAATCCATGCGACTCTATTTCAAAATTAAGACTATTTTAAATTAATATCACCTCATACATAAAAAGATGAAATAAGTTACAATATTAATAAGACAAATTAAGTTAATAAAGGAATGATATGATGAGTGAATTAGAGTTTGTAACTAAACATAGAAGACATTTACATCAACATCCAGAATTAAGTTTACATGAATTCGAGACGACAAAATACATCACACAGTTTTTAGACGAATTAGGAGTGTCATATGAGCGCCCTCTTGAAACTGGTGCAATAGCATACTTAAACGGTAATAGTGATCATACCATTGCATTTCGTGCGGATATCGATGCGTTACCAATTTTTGAAGAAAATGATGTCGATTATCGAAGTCAAACGGATAATGTAATGCATGCATGTGGTCACGACGGACATACAACGGCATTAATGTTATTTGTTAAACGCTGCAAAGAAATGTTCGATAAAGGAACGCTTCCACACAACGTTGTATTCATCTTCCAACCTGCCGAAGAAACTGGTGGCGGAGCGAATCGTCTAATTAAAGCAGGTGCGTTTAATAACTATCCAATAGAAGCTGTTTTTGGCATCCATGTTAATCCATTTGCCGATGAAGGACAAGTTGTTATCCGTGATGAAGAAATTACAGCAAGTGCAACTGAATATCGCTTCTTCTTAAAAGGATTATCAAGTCATGTTGCAGATAAAGAGCAAGGTCATTCCTGTGGTGAAGCCCTTCTACACGTTCTAAATCAAGTAGGACAAATACAACAGTATCATCTTAATGGCTTAAAACGAAATATTGTTCATATGGGTCATTTTGAAGCTGGAGAAGCTATTAACACTGTAGCTAGCCATGGATATTTAGAAGGAACGATTCGAACTTATGATCCAAATGATTTAAATGTAGTAAAAACACAAATGCATAAAATTGCTGAGAGTGTAAGCTTATTATTTAATGTGGATTGTGAAGTGAAATTTGAAGAAGGCTACCCACCTACTATGAACAGCCCTAAATTGCGTGCGAGTGTAGAACAAGCAATTAATGCTGCAAATCTAGAAGTTATAGATAAACCCCTACCATTTTTATTTGGTGAAGACTTTAGCTTCTATGGTCAACAGTTAGCCCCTGCCTACTTTGCATTCGTTGGTACGCGTAATGAAGACAAAGGTTATGTGACTGGACTTCATACGTCTCATTTTAATTTTGATGAGAAAGTATTAATCTATGTAGCAAATTATTATGAACAATTATTAATGCATTATGGAGAGGAGTAATTCACATTGACAGCAATATGGTCCGTCGATAAAGAAGCGTTTTTACAAAATGCTATTAAAGTTAAAAATGATAATTCAATTATGGCTGTGGTGAAGAACAACGCTTATCATTATGGTTTGGAGTTTGCTGTTACTACTTTTTTAAAAGCTAGAATTAATACATTCAGCACTACCTCTTTAAAAGAAGCCATTAAAGTACGAGAAATAGCACCTGATGCCACTATATTCTTAATGAACGCTGTTTATGATTTTGAAAAAGTAAGAAAATATCAAATACAAATGACTTTACCGTCATTAGCCTATTATTACAAATATAAGAATGATTTGAATGGTATCAAAGTGCACTTAGAATTTGAAAATTTACTTCATCGTTCAGGATTTAAAACATTAGAAGAAATTAGAGAAGTACTCAATGATCATTATATTAACTCAAATGAAGACAAAATGATTATTAGTGGATTGTGGACGCACTTTGGTTATGCAGATGAATTTGATGTGCCTGAGTATAGTATAGAACGTGAAGCATGGTTAAATATAGTCGATACCTTATTAGATGAGGGTTATCAATTTGATTTAATTCATGCGCAAAATAGTGCAAGTTACTATCGTGAAGGTCAGAAACTTTTACCCTATCATACACATGCGCGTGTAGGCATTGCATTGTATGGTTCTCGACCATATAGTGATTTAGATGAGTATAGTATTAAACAATCTCTTACTGTAAAAGGTAATGTGATACAAGTGCGTGAAGTGAATGATGGAGATAATTGTGGGTATAGTTTTGCATTTGAAGCTACAAGAGATCATACGCGATTAGCAGTTGTAGATGTAGGCTATGGAGATGGTATTCTTAAATCGAGAGCTAAACATGAAGCTTTAATTAAAGGTAAACGCTACCCTATTCGCGCATTAATGATGAGTCACATGTTTGTAGAAGTTGATGATGAAGTCCATGCACAAGATGAAGTGATATTATATAATAACGATATACGCATTGATGAATATACATTCAAAGGTGTAGGCGCTAACTCAGAACAACTTAGTGCGATGAATCATGATTCTCTCATAAAGGAGTATAGATAAAAATGGCATTAAAATATAATGAATATGGTGAATTAACTATGGCAGGTACAAGTTTAAAAACACTTGCTCAAAGTTTTGGTACCCCTACTATTGTTTATGACGAAGATGAAATTCGCAATCAAATGCGTAGATACCATAAAGCTTTTCAAAAAAGCGGTTTGAAATATAATATTTCATATGCTTCGAAAGCATTTACATGTATCCAAATGGTCAAATTAGTACAAGAAGAAGACTTACAATTAGATGTAGTTTCTGAAGGTGAATTATATACTGCATTAGAAGCAAAGTTTGACCCAAGTAAGATCCACTTTCATGGAAATAACAAAACTAAACGTGAAATACAATACGCTTTAGAAAGTGGCGTTGGTTATTTTGTTATCGATTCACTTGAGGAAATTGATTTAATCGACAGATATGCGAGCGACACTGTAAATGTAGTATTACGCGTAAATCCTGGTGTTGAAGCACATACGCATGAGTTTATTCAAACTGGCCAAGAAGATAGTAAATTCGGTTTATCAATTCGCCATGGCTTAGCGATTGAAGCGGTTAATAAAGTGAGCGACTCTAAACGTTTACATCTAAAAGGTATTCACTTCCATATTGGTTCTCAAATCGAAGGAACTGAAGCGATGATTGAAACTGCTAAGATTGTGCTTAACTGGCTTTCTGAAAATGATATCAAAGTTGAATTACTTAATCTAGGTGGAGGTTTCGGTATCAAATACGTTGAAGGAGACGTAAGCTTCCCTATTGAAGAAGGTATTGCAGAAATTACAGATGCAATCAAAGCTGAAACTGAACGTCTAAATTATGAAGTACCGGAAATTGGTATTGAACCAGGCCGTTCTATTGTTGGAGAAGCTGGAATTACTTTATACGAAGTAGGTACAATTAAAGAAATTCCTGAAGTAAACAAATATGTTTCAATTGATGGTGGCATGAGCGATCACATTAGAACTGCATTATATGGTGCCAAATATCAAGCATTATTAGTAAACCGTCATGAAGAAGCTGATGAAACAGTAACAATTGCTGGTAAATTATGTGAATCAGGTGACATCATTATTCGTGATGCAAAACTCCCTTCTTCTGTTCAACGTGGTGATTACCTAGCGATTCTTTCTACAGGAGCATATCATTACTCAATGGCTTCTAATTACAACCAAATGCAGAAACCACCTGTATTTTTCATAAAAGATGGTAAAGCACGTGAAGTTATTAAACGCCAATCATTACGTCAATTGATTATTAACGACACTAAATAAAAATTAACAATAAAAAAATAATTCTTAAGAATGTTAAAAGAGAAGTTTAAACTTAAAACCTACGTAGACTTTATAAATTTTGCTACGTAGGTTTTTAATATCTTAATAATTAATTTTATTATTAAGATATATGATTACTAATATTGTAATTTTTTAAAAATAAGTTTTGATACAAGATATATAACTACTATGTATAATAAAGTAATAACACTCATTATTAATAAATTTTTTGGAAAGCTAATATTACTATCAAATTTGTCATTAAATAATGATTATATTTAGTATCTTTTAATAATTTCGTTTGTCAAAATAAACTAGACAATTTCTCATCTTCGATGAAACTCATAAATACTTCCAATGGTGTTTTATAGCCCAGCGATTTTCTGGGACGATGATTTATATTTTGAGCAACACTAATGATAAGATCATCAGTGACTGAATTAAAGTCTAATTCTTTATCTAATCCATTGCGTCTAAGTATCCCGTTAGAATGTTCATTCAATCCACATTGCGAAGGAGTGTCGGGGTCAGCAAAGAATATCGAGATATCGTATCGGTTACAGATTGTTTTCCAGTTGGAGAGCTCCTTACCACAATCGAAAGTAATCGATTTAAATATATGAGGAGGTAAAGCTGAAAACATAGAGTGAAGAGCATCTTCAATATCATCTGCCTTACGGCTTTGAGGTCGTATAGTGATAATCATCTTAGTGATTCTTTCTACTAAGGTTATGACAGCACTCCCATGATTACGGCCAATGATAGTGTCACCTTCAAGATGACCAAATTCTTGCATAATCACTTCTCCTTTCTCCTACTTATCAGCATAATAATATATATAATAAAAATGATATTGTATTTTGTACTATTGAATTAAAAACAAACTTTCTTTATAAAAAATGAGATTAATGAAACAAATTGATAGTTTCATTAATCTCATTTTTCGTAGAACTTTTTTCTTAAGCAATTTTAACTTAAAAATAAAAAAACACCCTACATCTTGGTAAGGTGTTACTAAAGTCAATATTTTACAATCTATTTATTATAGTTTAACAACGTTTGCAGCTTGAGGACCGCGATCGCCTTCAACTACTTCAAATTCAACTGATTGACCTTCTTCTAATGATTTGTAACCATCTTGGTTAATTGCTGAAAAGTGTACGAATACGTCGTTTTCACCTTCAACTTCGATAAAACCAAAACCTTTTTCAGCGTTAAACCATTTAACTGTACCTTGTTTCATAATTCTGAAACCTCCAAGACTAAATTCTTTCAATATGCATTATTCGCATATTACAAAAAATACATGTGACAATTATGTATTAATAACAAAACGCTATATATAACTCTTACAGATATTCTTTGCAATATGGAATAAAACCATTGCTTAATAATAATTATATGTTAGTTCTTACCAAATTGCAATACAATTATAGAAAATTATCTTTTAATTAATTTTTGGTAGATTATAATATACTTCTTTATTATTTAATACAATAAAACTATAAAATATTTGTAAATCTTCTTCACAATCTTCACAAAAGTTTAAATCGCAATTGTTATAAAACGCATGAATATTGTATTTTCCAACAACATAATTATCGTAATAATCTTTACTTTTTGAAATTATGTTAATGTAGTAGTTTAGCATTTCATCATATGAAGTAAATTGATATTGCTCTATAATTTTATCTGTCCAGTCACTAAATAACCACCATCCCTCATAGTCAGCTCTAATTTTGGCAACTGTCCACATATATATTTCCCCTTTCAATTAGCCTATAATAATTATTTTAACTATTTTATATCTGAATTAAAAATATAATGTCTCATACTTTTGTCCGATAGCCTATTTATTCCATAGTAATTATTAGTTTTTTAGTATAAAACTTCGTATAATAAGTATAAGGAGTGATACTATGAAGCAAAAGCATTTACAAGTGTTTGGGACGGTTCAAGGTGTAGGCTTTCGATATTATACACAAAGATTAGCGAATAAGTATCATATTCTAGGCACTGTTCAGAATGTAGATGATTATGTTGAAATATATGCAATAGGTAATGACGATGACATCCAACAGTTTATTAATGCTGTAACTGAGGGTGCATCACCTGCTTCACATGTTACACACTATGAGCTTGAAGATACTAATGTGAGTGAAGATTTTTCTGATTTTAAATCGATTTAAATATAAAAAGGAAGATGTAATTTGAGATATAATATTTCTCGACTTTTAGGCGTAATTGTAGGAATTCCAGTAGCTATGGTATCTTGGATGGTCAGCGTATTTAGCTTTGATCTTTCATTTATTATTGACGCTTTGGTTGGTATTGGGATGTTTTTTGTGTCCTACTTCCCTACTCAACGACTCACGTCTAGGAAGTATTTAACAAAAATTGGTCTTTCACGAAGAGACTATCATTACGTAAGCAACCATTTAAAGCAAACACAAGATAAGATACGAACAATATTAAAATCATTTGTTAATGTAAGATCTATTCAAGATTTCAGACAAATCAATGATATATATAGGATTTCAAAATCAATTCATTTTGCTGTTAAACAAAGGCCAGCAATGTTTTTTAAAGTAGAGAGTTTCTTTTATTCGCATATAGATAATGCGCTAAATTTAATAGAGTCATATACTCGATTAGCAAAAATGCCGAAAAAAACTATTGAAGAAAAACAAAAATTAGAACATACTCGTATAACTTTAGATGAAGTTAAACGTACGTTGATTGCTGATCTGAAGAGAATCAATGAAGATGATTACGAGCGTCTAGATGTTGAAATGGAAATTAACAAATTAGAACAAAAACGTCATAAAGATAACTAGAATAAAGAAATGGAGCGATTTTTTAAATGCCTCGAAATGATCAATTTAACAACTCACATCCATTAGATGATTATATAGTACAACAACAACTAAAAAACCTAGATAATAATAGCAATGTCAGTCTAGCGAATCAAAATACAGTTTTAGATGATTTTCAGCAACAATTCAATGATAAAGAAATGCAAAAAATTGAAAGTATTAGTCAACAAATTAAACCTTTAGACAATGATGGTCTATTATCATATGGCTCACATTTGCAAGAAAATATGTCTCAATTCTCACATAAAATGCTGGATGAAGTGCAGACTAAAGATATTGGACCTGTTGGAGATTCACTTAATCAATTAATGACTAAGTTAAAAGCTGTAAATCCTGATGAGTTAAATCCAGAGAAACAATCCAAACTTAAGCGCTTTTTTAAACGTACCAAAGCTTCAATTAATGAAGTGTTTTCTAGGATGCAATCAGTAAGTTCCCAAATTGATAGAATTACAATTCAGCTTGATAAACACAAAAATAATCTATCAAAAGATATCAAATTATTAGATGGATTATATCAACAAAATAAAGATTACTTTGATGATGTTAATTTATATATCGTCGCCGCTAAAAGAAAAAAACATGAAATACAAACGAACGACATTCCGAAACTACAAGAACTTGCCAATCAAACTGGTAATCAAATGGATATACAAGCCGTAGCGAATATGGAGCAATTTGTTGATCGCTTAGATAAGCGTATTTATGATTTACAATTATCTCGTCAAATTGCAATACAAACTGCACCACAAATTCGCATGATTCAAAACGTTAATCAAGCATTGGCTGAGAAAATTCAAAGTTCTATTCTTACAAGTATTCCACTTTGGAAAAATCAAATGGCAATTGCCCTTACGTTAATGAGACAGCGTAATGCAGTGTCTGCCCAACGTGCCGTAACAGATACAACCAATGATTTACTTACTCAGAATGCGGCTATGTTAAAACAAAATGCCATTGAAACTGCTACGGAAAATGAGCGTGGCATTGTAGACATTGAAACACTTAAAACAACACAAAGTGATATTATTGAAACAATTGAACAAACACTTCAAATCCAACAAAATGGTCGTCAAAAGCGTAAAGAAGCTGAGAAAGAACTTGTTGGCTTAGAAGATGAATTAAAACAACACTTACTTTCGATGAAGAAGGAATAGCTAAAATGATTAAAGCACATCACAACTCAAAATGAGTATGATGTGCTTTTTTATTATAATTAATTCGTTTAGATAGCTATTCTTTTTGATAAACAATATGGTCTTGGTTTACGAATTTAGCAACGACATATCCAATAATAGTTGCGACTACTGCTATTGGAAACCATTCTAAAGAATATTGCTTTAACGGTAAAGCATCTATAAATGACATCTTCACCCAACCATTAGTACTTATAACACTTAATATTGAAACAATACTAATAACTGCAATTGGTACTTGCTGTGCAACTGGTTTAGTTGGAATGAATCGTGCAAGTAAAATTAGTAATACAACAGTTATTGCTATAGGATAAATAACGCTCAATACTGGTACTGACATAGAAATTACAGCATTTAAACCTAAATTTGCCAGTATGAAACTAATCAAAGTAAAGAATATTGCATAAGCTTTGTATGAAACTTTAGGGAATATTCTATTAAAATATTGACTTACAGATACAATTAAGCCACAAGCAGTTGTTAAACAAGCGAGTGCAACGATAATACCCAATAAATATTTACCGAAGACACCAAAACCATTCGCCGCCATTGTTGTTAATAAATAAGCACCAACATTTTGATCTTTAGCTGTCAGATTTTTAAGTGTCGCACTGTCAATGTTCATATGATTGCCTATAAATCCTAATGAAACATATATAAATACAAGCGCTATGGCTGCAATTAAGCCTGACATAACTGTTTGTTTAAATATTTGATTTGCATGTTTAACCCCTGTAGCTTTTATCGCGTTAACTACTATCATTGAAAAAGCAATTGCTGCGATTGCATCCATAGTTAAATACCCTTCTGTAAAGCCTTTTGAGAAACTTCCAATAGCTGAATTGTAATCAACCTTGTTTCCATGAGATGGTGCATTACCATTATAATCAACAAATCCTTTAATAATCATTGCTAAAATTGTTATTAATAATAATGGTGTTAATAAAGATCCTATACGATCTACAATTTTACCTGGATTTATACATAGGTAAAGAACGACTAGGAAATAGATAAGAGTGAATATAAATAACACTAAATTACTATTCGTATGAGCAATTGGTGTCACAGTCATCTCAAATGAAGTCGAAGCTGTACGCGGAATTGCAAACAGAGGCCCTATTGTTAAATATATAATAATTAAAAATATTACAGAAAATTTAGGTGATATTTTATTTAATGAACCAACATAGCCTTGCTTATCTAATGCGCCAACGATAACGCCTAACAATGGTAAGCCGATTCCTGTTAAACAAAATGCGATAACTGCTGGCCAAAAGAAATGACCACTATCTTGGCCTAAATTTGGTGGGAAAATAAGATTACCTGCGCCAAAAAACATAGCGAATAATGTAAATCCTACTATCCAAGTATTCTTATTCATAGAATTGCTCCTTTTTATGTGTATGTTTGCAATATTAAACATTCTAGCATAAAAAGGATTTACAAGTCTATGTGATTTCAGAAAATTTGAAAAGTTGATAAATATTTAAAATAGAAATCATATATCTATTAAAATGATTTTAGAAGTAATTTTTTTAGTAATGGCGATAAATGACTCGGCAAATTTTCTACACCTTCTACAAATAATGCGTATTGACCATAAATGTTATGAATGGTTTGTTCAATATCTTCTGTTATAACATCTTGACTCAAAAACACATTAAATACTTCAATACCATATTTGCGGGCCATTTCTACACCTTCATAAGTGTCTAAAATACCATCTTGTGCATAATTGTAGGCTGAAGGCTCACCATCGGAAAATACTATCAAGAAACGTTGATTATGACTTCTTCTTAGCAAGCGTTCGCTAGCAATACGTATAGCTACGCCATCACGGTTATCATCTTGTGGGTGTAAAGACATGATTCGAGGGCCACTTTTTTCCATGGTTGAATAATCATAATGAACAATTTCATCAATGATGTTAGGCTGTTTACGATCATCAGAATCAAATGCATCTTCATTGAACGCAAGTATTTCATGTTTAACATTTAATGCTTTCAATGTTTCGTGGAAAAGAACAACCCCTTTGATTGTCTCTTCCATCTTATCGAACATACTTGCAGATGCATCAATTAATAAAGTAAAAGTGGCATCAAACGTTTTACTTAAATCTTGTTTTTTATAAAATAATTTATATTGATCATCGATAAACCAATTTGTTAAATCTCTTTGCAAACGACCTTTAGTAAGGTTATGTCGCTCATCAACATGTTCGTGATCAATAGTTTTCTTGATAATTTGAATTAAATCCTTAGTTTCAAATTGAACATCGTTTTTAACATTTTGATACTCTAATAAGTAATCCGGTTCGATATCGGGAACATTCCATTTAACTTCTACATTTTCATTAATCCCTTTAAGTGCGAATGATGCATTCTCTCCTATAGAGCCACCTTCATCATTATTTAATGTATTGTCAGAACCGCGACCCTTTTTGGTCATCATGTCTGTCATATCGTCTGTAGAATCACCTTCACGAGCAGTATCATTATCACTTATTACCTCACTATTCTCGCCCTCATGAAGTTCCATTTCAAGGTAAGCACCGCCTTCTGATTTACTATCTTGGGCATTCGTTTCAGCTTCAGCAGTCTCAGAGTCAGTATCCTCAGAGGTATTGTCTTTTCCATCTACATTACTCGCATCTGTACGTTTTAACTCATCAAACGTCATTTCATGGATTGCCTCATATACACGACGAGGGAGATGATAATATTCATTTAACATATCTTTGGTTAACATATCATCAATTTGGAACATGATACGTTGAGCTAAGTACATATTATCTTCTGATGTTTCATTTTGGAAAAAGTTAGGCAGATATTGAAACATAGAATTCAAAATATCGTCTAATTGTGAATGCATCATTGGAATATCAAAGAAATTCTGACTAAGAAATGCTTTTTCTAAATATAAAAATAGTAAATCAGTATACACAGTTTTAGTTTTATAGAATTTAATTTGAGATTCAGTATAAGACAATCTCGTTTGTAAACGTAAATCTATTAATTTAGAAGTACTTGGGCGTTCATTACGAATATGATTAAACACGCGCATATCTTCTAGTAATCTAAAAATTTGCTGATAAAACTTAGGGTGTTCAAACTCATTATCATGTAATACTTCATTCACAATAGATTCATCCATCATTTGATACCCATAAGCTGCGAGCATCACGTCAGTTTTAAGTCCGGCTTTCTCTATATGCTCGGGACGGTGCGACCAGAACCAACTTGTGATCAATATGTTATTAATTGGATCATAGTAAGGGAATTTTTGAATTTTAACTTGTGTTTGCTCATTTTTAAGAAGTAAGCGCGCTAAGTCCTGTAGCATCATAACTTGCTTAGCATCTAATTGCTCATCATTAAATTTGATAAAACGATCGCTCATAATAATCCCTCTCTAAAAGTTTAATTCAATCGCATTTTTTATTGCTTGTTGTTCACGCTCATCTTCTAATTTATCGATAATTGTGCGTTGAATAGCACGCTCAATTGGCATTACAGTAATTAAGTCACTTAAATCTATTAATGCTCTGATACTAGCTGCTTCTTCAGAAATTTGTCCTTGTTTAGACATTGTACGTAAATCTTCATTGAATTTGATAATTTGTTCAATAATAGCATCATCTTGAAGTTGACTTTGTTGCTTAATAACGTCTTTTAATATTTCACCGTCTATATAATCTACTTGAATAACAACAAAACGGTTTTTCAAAGCTTCGTTCATAGGAAGTGTACCTACATAGCCTTCATTAATTGCGGCAATAACGTTGAATCCTGGCGCCGCTTTTATCACTTCTCCAGTGAATGGGTTTGTAAGTTGACGACGATAATCTAGAACACCATTTAGTATTGGTAAGGTTTCAGGTTTGGCCATATTTATTTCATCAATATAAAGGATATGTCCTTCACGCATTGCTTTAATTACAGGACCATCTATAAAAACAATTTCTTGTTGACCTTGTTCGTTTGTTTTAATTGTCTTAAAACCAAGTAGACTTTCAGCGTCTAAATCTACTGAACAGTTAACTTGATGCATTGGTGTATTAACAGCTGCACTAAGTGTTTCCGCTAATTTGGTTTTACCAGAACCTGTTGGCCCTTTAAGTAATATATTTTTATTTAAATTAAATAATGCTTTAGCATCGTTAAATACGGATTCATCTGAATTAATATATTGATTCTTAATCATTTTTGTAGTTTACTCTCCTTCTTTAAAATGAAAAATAGACTAAGAAGTTGCATTGAAAAAGTAATGTTGAGTATATTTCAACGGTTACATCACTTTTTCAAAATAACCCCCAAGTCTTGATTAAATCATGAACATGCTTAATTATTGATACTAAACTTCTTTAAAGTACGTTTTATAATAACCACCGACTAAACCAGAATTATCAATAATTTGATAGTATTCCTCAGTTTCATTAATAACATCATATTGCTTTCCAACAGTTAACATATCAGAAACTGTAAATTTCTTAGCATCTGTATTAATTACTTCAACTTTTTTAATAGGTGTACGTGTTTTCCATGTTTCATGTAACATTGCCATAAATTTCATGCCTCCATATAATTATTGTTTTACTTTTCTAATGTATAAATAAATGAGATGCCACTATTCTCAGTAATACGTAGTGATTGAGCATCGCCTTGATTTAATGTCTGATAAGGAATGCCAATGTCATCTAATTCCTTTTGTGCATTGTTGAATGCTTCAACTGAATTTGCACTAAATTCAATTTGCTCAACGATGCCTTCTTCTTTTAATTCAATAGGTTCATTAGGCTGATATAAATGAAGTTCACCACCTAAACCACCTTCGCCAATTTGAAATACTTGTATCACTTGGTCAGGAAACTCTGTTGATTCGTACTCAGCATAATGAGTTAAGTTAAATACATTCTTTAGGATAGATGCTGTAACTGGCAATTCATTAACTTTAATAATGATAGGACCAAGTCCCTGAATTTGGTGTAGCGGATTTACTGTACTATCAAAAGTGGGTGTGCCTAGTCCGACGCCCGTATTATGTTCATTCGAATAAATATCAAAAATTTGATGGTTGCTATCTTCGAAATTAAAATGCTTATTACCGTTTAACTCAGTAATTTCACTTGCTTGAATTTGATTATCTTTAAAAATCGTTTGATACTCATCCAATCCTGAATCTGTCGGCGTTCTCAAACCAACACTAGCGATATGTTGATTTTCATATTCAGAATTTGGCACTTCAACAAAATGTATTCGTGTACCTGGACTTAAATCTGCATCACCAAAACGTAAAGCTTGATTTTTAGATGCTACATTTAGTCCTAAAATATCTTTAAATAGTTTATTTGTTTTAGAAAGATCACTTGTCCCTAATGTGACACTTCTAAGTCCACTCATGCATGACACCCCTAATATTTGTCTTTTCTTAATTATTATAACGCATTTTAAATATGATTTATATCATGAACTATATAATGGACCGTTAATTTAATGAGTTCAAAAAATACATACGAAGAGAAATATAAATTTGATAAAATTCGTATAATGAATATAAATACAAATTTATAATAAATATTAACAAGCCCTCCCCTACCCTTATTCTATAAGGTAGGGGGGTGATTTGAAATATGCTTTTAACTAATGATTTAATTTTATATAATTAAAAATAGTTCGTTTTTTAGTCAATTAGTAATGACTATACTTATAATATAATAGTTGGATTATTTAAGAGATGTAATAATTATTATAAGAATTATCTATTCCATAATTAGTCAATAATATAAACGCTAATTACTTAAATACTTTATTTGCTGTTCTCTAAAAATCACAATCTGAATTTTCTATACAAATGTCTTATGAACTTTTATAAATGAGTGTTATTTATTTTCGGCCAAGTAATATATCTTCTAACTCTTCATCAGAGACTTATATGGCAATTTTAGATAAATCAGCTTCTTTTGTGATTGATTTATATATTCCAAGTAACTTATCCATTTCTTGTTTCTCTTTTCCATTTTTCCTTAATTATTCGTGCACTTGGCATTTTGTGAACTATAACTCTTAATTTTATTTGTTCTTCATTATAACACCTCGATTTATTTTAAGGGCATTGAATATAGTCTTAGCACTGCTTATATAATATTAATTGAATATCATCTTTGGTTTTTTTATGTATTTAATATAACTTACACATAGGCGCATTACCTTTCTTTTTTATTTTGTGTGGTAACTAATAATTATAGAGGTAATTGCGCCATTTTTGTATTCAAACATAAAAATTGGACTGATGATTTTTAGTCATCAGTCCAATTTATTATAGAGTCAAAAAATACAACGACGATGTGACGCCGTTGTATCAATATTAGTTTGAGGTTATATTCCTTTGAGCTTAGCTTTCTAAAAGTAAATCTTCAGGGCTTTCGATTAATTCTTTAATCGTTTTTAAGAATCCTACTGCTTCTTTACCATCAATAATTCTATGGTCATAACTTAAAGCAATATACATCATTGGTCTATTCTCAATTGTATCTTTATCAATTGCAATTGGACGAGTAATGATTGAGTGCATACCTAGAATAGCTGCTTGGTTACCATTAATAATTGGTGTACTCATCATTGAACCAAATACACCACCATTAGTAATTGTAAATGATCCATTAACCATATCATCTAAACCAAGTTTTTTATCTCTTGCTTTAACTGCTAAGTCAGCAATAGCTCTTTCAAGTTCTGCAAAGTTCTTTTTATCACAATCTCGTACGAAAGGAACTAATAAACCGTCATCAGTAGAAACAGCTACACCTATATCATAATATTGTTTAGTAATCATATCATCGCCGTCGATTTCAGCATTGACTTCAGGATATTTTTTCAATGCAGCAACTGCAGCTTTTGTAAAGAATGACATGAAACCTAGTTTAGTACCATCATGATCTTTAATAAATTGTTCTTTTTTACGTTTACGTAATTCCATTACGTTTGTCATATCTACTTCATTGAATGTAGTTAACATTGCTGTATTATTAGAAACTTCTAATAATTTTTTAGCAGCTGTTTTCTTTCTACGAGACATTTTTTCTCTAATTACAGGTTTATTAGGTGAACCTGTAGATTTTTTAGGTTCTTCTTTTTTGCTTGCTTCTTGAGAAGATTGGGATTGAGCTGCTTTTTGGCTATTTTCGACATCATCTTTACGTACAACATCGTTTCCTTTTCCAGAAACAGTGCTTAAATCTACACCGTTTTCACGTGCATGACGACGAGCTGATGGCGTTGCATTAACACGTTGATTGTTAGGGTTGGATTGTGTTTCTTCATTATTTGATTGAGATTCTTTTGGTTGAGCTGATTGTTTAGTCGCTTCATCATTGTTCGCAGATTGAGATTGGTCTGAAGATTCATCTTTGCTTGAAGAAGCATTACCACTACCTTCGCCAACAGTTGCGATAACTTGGCCGACTTCCACAGTGTCGCCTTCAGAAGCCAATTGTTCTTGAAGTACACCTTCTTCTTCAGAAACAACTTCAACGTTTACTTTATCTGTCTCTAATTCTAGGATAGCTTCGCCTTTTTCAACGCTATCTCCCACATTTTTTAACCATTCTGCAATGGTACCCTCTGTTATAGATTCTGCTAATTCTGGAACTTTTACCTCTGGCATAATATTTCCCCCTAGTTATTTTTCAATACTACTTTCAATAATTTGATTTTGAACAAGTTTATGAATTTCTCCATCACCTTCAGCTGGCGCTGCACGTTGAATTCTACCGTGATAGCTTAAATTAAATTGGTTACCTACAAGTGATTTTAAATAAGGATAAACGAATAACCAAGCGCCTTGATTTTTAGGTTCTTCTTGAACCCAAGATACTGTTTCAAGATTAGGTAATTCATTTAATACTTCTTTAATTTCCCCTTCAGGGAATGGATATAAACGTTCAACTGCAACTAATAAAATTGAATTATCAGGATTTTTAGCTAAATGTTCTTTTAAATCTATGAACATTTTACCTGATGCTAATACAAGTTTAGTCACTTTCTCTTTATTTCCATCCTCGACAATAATAGGTTTGAAACCACCTGAAGTGAATTGATCTATTGGTTTAGCAACTGTTTTATTTCTTAATAAGCTTTTTGGAGACATTACAATTAATGGTCTCATAGCTTCAGTACCTAAACTCTTAGCTTGTGCTCTTAGTAAATGGAAATAGTTACTTGAACTAGATAAGTTAACAACTGTACTATTATTTTCAGCTGCTAGTTGTAAGAATCTTTCTAAACGTGCTGAAGAGTGTTCAGGTCCTTGCCCCTCAAATGCGTGAGGTAAGAATAGCGTTAAACCACTTCTTTCTCCCCACTTAGCACGTGCTGATGACATGAAATTATCGAACATCATTTGAGCCATATTAGAAAAGTCTCCGTATTGAGCTTCCCAAATATTCATGCTATTTTTATTTTCAACATTATAGCCATATTCAAAGCCAACGACAGCTGCTTCAGATAATGGACTATTGTGAACTTCAAATGTGGCTTTTTGATTAGGAACATGATGTAATGGTGTGAATGTATCACCATTTTCTTCATCGTGTAATACAGCATGTCTATGACTGAACGTACCACGCTCACTATCTTGTCCAGTTAATCGAACAGATATGCCATCTTGAACAATCGTTGCAAATGCAAGTTGCTCAGCTTGAGCCCAGTCTACTAAACCATTCTCATTTTCGAAAGGCTCTCTACGTTTTTCAAGAACTTTGTTTAGCTTTTTAAGTACATGGAAATCTTCAGGATATGAAAGCATAGCATCATTAATTTCTTTAAGATGATCTACTGAGAAATCCTTATCATCACTTTGTAAAGGTTCTTGCAATGACTCAGGTCCTTCCATATCTGGATTATCCATTTTATCTGATTTATCAATCTTGTCTTGAGCAGCACGCATTTCTTTTTGAACTTTATCCATTACGTCTTCCATTTGTTCCTTAGAAATAACGCCGTCTTCAACTAACTTATTACCATAAATAATTTCAACTGAATCATGTTTGCGAATATTATGATATGGAAGTGGATTTGTAATCGAAGGTTCGTCCATTTCATTATGCCCGTAACGACGATAGCCAACTAAATCAATTACAAAATCTTTATGAAATTCTTTTCGGAATTCCATTGCAATATCAATAGCTTCAATTGTTGCTTCAACATCATCTGCATTTACATGTAAAATTGGTACGTCATAACCTTTCGCAATATCAGTTGAATATGTTGTTGAACGTCCATCAACTGGTTCCGTAGTGAATCCAATTCTATTATTTGTGATGATGTGTAAGGCACCACCAGTTGAATAACCATCTAGGTTACTTAAATTCATTGTTTCAAAATTAATACCTTGTCCTGGGTATGCAGCATCCCCATGAATTATAATTGGCATACCTTTATGGAAATCTGTAGATGGTTTACCTGCGTGTTTTGTGTCATCTTGTGATGCACGTGTCTTACCAATTACCACTGGCGCAACAATTTCCAAGTGACTTGGGTTATTAGCTAATGAAATTCGTTGTGCAATACCATATGAAGAAGTTGTCTTCACACCACCTAAGTGATACTTCACATCTCCTGTCCATCCAGCAGTTAGTTCAAGACTACCATCTTCTGGTAAGAATTTCATAGGATCTGTGTGCATAAACTCAGAAATCATCATTTCATATGGTTTTTCTAGCACATGAGTTAAAACATTTAAACGACCTCTGTGTGCCATACCAATTTGAATATTGTTAATTTCAACTTCAGCAGCACGTTTTAATGTATGTTGTAACATTGGAACTAATGTATCAACACCCTCAATAGAGAATCGTTTAGCACCAACAAAGTTTTTGTGTAAATACTTTTCAAAGCCTTCTACATGCGCTAAAGTATCAAATAATTTTTTTCTTTCATCATTATTGATATTAGCTCTATATGGTGTTTCAATACGTCGTTTTAACCACGTACGTTCTTTATTATTATTAATATGATTATATTCAAAGGCTATCGGCCCTTTATAACGCTTCTCCATTCTTTCAATTGCCTCGTAAGCATTATTATATATATCTTTGAAATGATCAGATACAATTTCAGCTGAGACATTTTCTAATGTTTCTTTATCTAAGTTAAACTCTTCAATTTCTAACTTAGGAAGATTAGTTCTTTTAGGAGCATTAACAGGGTAAATATCAGCTTTAAGGTGACCGTATTGTCTTATATTGTCGATTAAGCGCATAATACGCTTAATTGTACCATCGCCCGCTGATGAACCACTCCCTTCAGTGGTTGACTTAGCTGCGACATGAGCTTCGCCATTTTTAATAGTGCTGAAAAGAACTTGTAAATCATCAGGCACTGAACTAGGGTCTTGTAGATAGTCATCGTATAAATCTAACATTAAACCTAGGTTAGCACCGAAGTTTACAGGAGCTTCTGTAACATCCTTGTTATCCTTTGCCATAGTATTACCCTCCACAAAATAGTTAAACCGCTTACAAGTCAATAATAGCACTATTTGTGGCTTTGATAAAGTCCATTGACTGAATATTATGGAAAAAACAAAAATACTAAATCTAGTAATTTGAATTTATATGATTTTGTGTGAAAATTGATGGGAAATTTTTCTGAAAATGTGAAATAGAGATAGTTTGAATGAGTATTTTAATTGTAGATGATTATTTGAAAGAAAGTTATGCATTAAAAAACCGGAACAACTTAATTGTCCCAGCTTCGATTTAAACATTTATTTAAATAGGCTCTACGTCAAATCGGACTGATGAGTCCAAATATTGAGATTAAGCAACCTTAGGTTGTTTAATCTCTTTTTTTGTTGTTGAGGCAAATAGTCGCGAAGTTATAATAATTCGATTACGCAAATTAT
>NZ_MAON01000003.1:0-57118 GCF_001922505.1 Staphylococcus sp. MB377
GTATAATCATTCTCTTGTCTGGTGACAATGGCAAGGAGGTCACACCTGTTCCCATGCCGAACACAGAAGTTAAGCTCCTTAGCGCCGATGGTAGTTGGATTTACGTTCCGCTAGAGTAGGACGTTGCTAGGCAAATCGTATGGATGCGATGAGCCGATATCGAGACCGAAAGGTCTTTTTTTTTATGCATAAAAAACAAAATCGAAGGTTTAATAAGATAACAACAAATAAAAGTGTTATAGCTTTACGAAGAGCAAGCATTTGAAGTCGATGAATTAAGAATATTGGTTTATTATTAATAAGACTTAGGTTAGGTATTACATTTACAATACATGGTGCTCAAAAAGTATTTGGTTGCTTTAAAGAGCCAATGGCAATGATGTCTGATTTAGGTTTCCCTGCCTTCTTCGGTGTTATTTTAGGATTATTTGAATTCATCGGGGGCATTTTAATGATCATTGGTTTATTTGCTAATTATGTAGCTGCCGGCTTTATCGTAATTATGCTTGGAGCTTTATTTACTGTCCATCTGTCACAAGGTTATATGGCATCTGAACTTGTGATTATACTATTGGTGATGAGTGTAGCCTTATTGATTTCTTATAATTGGAAGAAAGCACTTGAACTGTATTAAGAAACTATTAATGTCTAATTATTACTTAATATAAACGATGGCACGTCGACAAGTTTTTAACTTATGGACGTGCTTTTTTTACTATACAGTTAATGATTTTATTAAAACGTCAGTGTGCTCTTTAAGTTTATGATTCGGAATACCACCAAATCCAATAATAAATTTTGGAAGTAGTTCATTTTCTTCCGCATAATTGTAAACGTTCAATTTTAATTTCAGTTTCTCAGCATTGTGGAGGCATTGAGACATTGTAAGTCCATTGTCAACAGTTATAGTAAAATGCATTCCTGTTAAAGCACCTTCGATTTTTAATTGATCTTCATGTGGCTTCAAACGTTCTAATATATAATTTAGTTTCTCTCTATAAATCTTTCTCATTTTATTTAAATGACGCTCAAAACTTCCAGATGACATGAAGTTAGCAATAATTTGTTGGATATGCACAGGTACTGTGTTGCTTTCTTTATAAGGCATTGACAGATAAGATTGTAATAATTTTTGAGGTAAAACAATATAAGCAATACGGCAACTCGGGTAAAGTGACTTTGAAAATGTACTAATATAAATCACTTTGTCATTTTTATCTAAACTTTGTAAAGCTGGAATAGGTTTACCGTAATATCTAAATTCTGAATCATAATCGTCCTCAATTATATATCGGCTATTTTGTTGATGTGCCCATTTAATTAACTGTGTTCGTTTCTTTAAATTCATGACATATCCTGTAGGAAACTGATGTGACGGTGTTATATAAACAATATCATTATTAGAATTTATGATGTCAATCATATTAATTCCATCTTTTTCAACTGTTGCCTGTATATAATCATGCTTGTTTTTATCTAAAACATGTTTTATGGGCGGATAACTTGGTTTTTCTATTATAAAAGATGATGTTTTAAGTAAATCTGTAATCATGTTTAGCAGCTGCTCTGTAGAGGATCCAATGACGATTTGATTGGGATGGCACGAAACCCCTCTACTATTAAATAGATAATGGGCAATTTGTTGACGTAAATTTAATTCTCCTTGGATATCACCTTTTTCTAAAAGTGCTAATTCATTATCTTCAAAGGCTTCTTTTGCATACTTTCGGAAAAGGTTGAGGGGGAAGTATTCTGCATCAATTTCAGCTAAATTAAAAGCATACTTGTATTGTTTACTCTCAGGTGTCTTAGGTTCGGTTTCTATAAATTGATTATTAATATTGATGACAGGTAATGACTGAATATCGGAAACATAATAGCCAGAACGTGGTTTAGAGTATATAAAACCTTCATCAAGTAGGAGTTGATAGGCGTGTTCAATCGTTGTATGACTAAGAGATAAATGTTCACTTAACTGGCGTTTCGATGGAAATTTGTCTTGTGCTTGGTATTGACCTTCTATAATTTGGTTTTTTAATTGTTCATAAAGTGAGATATATAATTTTTGCTTTTTCATTTTAATAACTGACCCCTAATTTTATAAATAAATTGTACCTTTTTAAATATCAGTTTATAACTTAAAATGAATTTAATCAAATTGGAAAAGGGGTTAATTTTATGTCAAAAATCGTAGGATCAGATCGAGTTAAACGAGGAATGGCTGAGATGCAAAAAGGCGGCGTTATTATGGACGTTGTTAATGCAGAACAAGCTAAAATTGCAGAAGAAGCTGGCGCAGTTGCGGTTATGGCTTTAGAACGTGTACCATCTGACATCAGAGCAGCTGGTGGGGTAGCACGTAGCGCTAATCCTAAAATTGTTGAAGAAGTAATGAATGCTGTATCAATTCCAGTTATGGCGAAAGCACGTATTGGTCATATTACTGAAGCACGTGTGTTAGAAGCTATGGGCGTAGATTATATTGATGAATCAGAAGTGTTAACACCTGCTGATGAAGAATATCATTTAAGAAAAGATCAATTCACGGTTCCTTTTGTATGTGGTTGTCGTAACTTAGGTGAAGCTGCGCGTCGTATTGGTGAAGGTGCTGCAATGTTACGTACTAAAGGTGAACCTGGTACTGGTAACATTGTAGAAGCAGTTAGACATATGAGAAAAGTTAATTCAGAAGTTAGTCGCTTAGTTGTGATGAATGACGATGAAATTATGACTTATGCTAAAGAACTTGGTGCACCTTATGAAGTTTTAAAACAAATCAAAGATCACGGACGTTTACCAGTAGTTAACTTTGCAGCTGGTGGTGTTGCTACACCTCAAGATGCTGCTTTAATGATGGAATTAGGTGCTGATGGTGTATTTGTTGGTTCAGGTATTTTCAAATCTGAAGATCCTGAGAAATTTGCTAAAGCAATTGTTCAAGCTACAACGCATTACCAAGATTATGAGCTTATTGGCAAATTAGCTTCAGAATTAGGCACAGCAATGAAAGGTTTAGATATTAATCAAATCTCATTAGAAGAACGTATGCAAGAGCGTGGTTGGTAATATATGAAGATTGGTGTATTAGCATTGCAAGGTGCCGTACGTGAACACATCCGTCATATTGAACTTAGTGGTCACGAAGGTATTGCAGTTAAAAAGGTTGAACAATTAGATGAGATAGATGGGTTAATTCTTCCAGGTGGCGAATCTACTACATTGCGAAGATTAATGGATTTATATGGATTTAAAGAAAAATTACAACAATCTGATTTACCAATGTTTGGCACATGTGCAGGTCTTATCGTACTGGCGAAAGATGTCGAAGGTGAAACTGGCTATTTGAAGAAATTAGACATAACTGTTGAACGTAATTCATTTGGACGACAAGTAGATAGTTTTGAAGCAGAGTTAGATATTAAAGGTATTGCTGAAGACATTGAAGGTGTATTTATTAGAGCACCTCATATCGCTAGTGTTGAAGAGGGCGTAGAAATATTAAGCACAGTTGGCGATAAGATTGTAGCAGTAAAGCAAGGCAAATATTTGGGCGTATCATTCCATCCGGAATTAACAGATGATTACAGAGTAACGCAATACTTTATTGATCATATGGTTAAATAAATGAATAATGGCAAGTTTGGGGATGTTTTAAAAGTCTTTAATTTGCAAAAAAATAACCTAGAACTTCTTTATATATTGGAAGTTCTAGGTTATTTAATTTCGATATTAGATAAAGAAACCAGCAATTGCAGCTGAAATGAATGATACTAATGTTGCACCAAATAATAACTTAAGTCCAAAGCGCGCTACGACATCACCTTTTTCAGAGTTAAGTGATTTAATGGCACCTGAGATAATACCGATTGAACTGAAGTTTGCGAATGATACTAAGAATACAGACGTTACACCTTTTGTATGTTCAGATATATCTTTTAAGTTACCTAATGATTGCATTGCAACAAATTCATTAGATAATAATTTAGTTGCCATAACGGAACCTGATTTAACAGCGTCTTCCCAAGGTACACCAGCTAAGAATGCTAATGGTGCAAAGACAAATCCGATTAATGTTTGGAAGTCCCATTTAATTGCGCCACCTGATACTAAGCTAAATGCACCACTTACTAAACCGTTTAATAATGCGATGATTGCAATATAACCAATTAACATTGCGCCTACGATTACTGCAACTTTGAAACCATCTAAAATGTATTCTCCTAACATTTCGAAAAATGACTGTTTTTTAGTTTCGCTTTCGTCTACTAATAGTTTATCGTCTTCTTCATTAACTTTATAAGGGTTAATGATTGAAGCAATAATGAAACCACCAAATAAGTTTAAAACAACAGCTGTAACAACATATTTAGGTTCAATCAATGTGAAGTATGCACCAATAATTGACGCTGATACTGTAGACATTGCTGAAGCTGTTAATGTGTACAAACGTTGTTTAGGTATGTAAGGTAACTGTTGTTTCAATGAAATGAATACTTCAGATTGACCTAAGATTGCAGCAGCAACTGCATTGTATGATTCTAAACGTCCCATACCATTAATTTTAGAAATTAAGAATCCTAAAACATTAATAATCCATGGTAAGATTCGAGTATATTGTAAGATACCAATTAATGCTGAAATAAATACAATTGGTAGTAACACACTGAAGAAGAATGGTGGGTTTTTAGGATCTACGAACTTAAATCCGCCAAACACGAAGTTAACCCCTTCTGCAGCTTTTTGTAATAAGTAGTTAAATCCTTCCGAAATGCCCCCAATAACTGTAATACCTGCTGTCGTTTTCAATAAAATAAACGCGAACACAAGTTGGATAACTAATAAAATACCAACATATTGCCAGCGGATATTTTTTCTGTCAGAGCTAAACAAAAATGCAAGTGCCAAAAAGAAAATTATCCCTATAATCCCAATAAGAATATGCATAATTCTACTCCTTTAAATTTACTTAACTAATATAATACAATAAATTCTTACATGTAACATCAATAATTTTAGAAAATTAAAAAACAAATTGGTTGAAAAAGGTCAAAGATGCTCATATAATATAGTCAAAGAAGGTCAAAAGAGGTGGTAAATCATGCACAACATGTCTGACATCATAGAACAATACATTAAAAAGTTATTCGAAGAAAGTAATGAAGACGTGGTAGAAATTCAACGAGCAAATATTGCTCAACGGTTCGACTGTGTACCTTCTCAATTAAATTATGTCATTAAAACTAGATTCACAAACGAACATGGTTATGAAATAGAAAGTAAACGAGGTGGTGGAGGTTATATCCGAATCACCAAAATTGAAAATAAAGATGCAACGGGGTATATTAATCATCTGTTGCAAATCATTGGGCCATCCATTTCCCAGCAACAAGCTTACTATATTTTAGATGGTTTGCTAGATAAAGGTCTCATTAGTGAAAGAGAAGCAAGAATGATTCAAGTTATAGTTGATCGAGAGACTTTGAAAATGGATGTTGTTGCTCGAGATATTATTAGAGCGAATATTTTAAAACGTTTGTTACCAATCATTAGTTTTTATTAATAGAAAAGCGAGGTGTCTATGTGTGCTTTGCGAAAACTGCCATTTAAATGAAGCAGAGGTTAAACTTACAGTAAAAAGTAAAGAAGGCACTTCTGAGAAATGGGTATGTTCTATATGTGCTCAAGGTGAAAACCCTTGGCAACAAAATGAAACGCCATCCCCGCATTCTCAGTTTCAAGACGATATTGAAGAAGCATTTGTCGTCAAACAAATATTGCAACATTTGGCAACGAAACATGGTATTAATTTCCATGAAGTAGCTTTTCAAGAAGAGAAGCGATGTCCAACGTGTAAGATGACATTAAAAGATATTGCGCATGTAGGGAAATTCGGGTGTGCAAATTGTTATGCCACTTTCAAAGATGACATCGTAGATATAGTAAGACGCGTTCAAGGTGGACAATTTGAACACGTAGGTAAAACGCCTCGTTCGTCTCATAAGAAACTTGCCATCAAGAAACAAATTGAGGAAAAAACAAAATATCTCAATGTACTAATAGATGAACAAAACTTTGAAGAGGCTGCTATCGTTAGAGACGAAATAAAAGCATTGAAAGACGAGAGCGGGGTGGAACGTAATGAGTGATATGAATGCACATATCAGTGAATGGATGAAGGAAACTGAAGAATCACCAATTGTTATGTCATCAAGAGTTCGATTGGCTAGAAATTTAGAAAATCACGTTCACCCACTCATGTTTCCATCAGAACAAGATGGCTTCAGAGTTATAAATGAAGTACAAGATGTATTGCCTGATTTAGATTTAATGCGTTTGGATACAATGGATCAACAAAACAAAATGAAACTTGTTGCAAAACATTTAATTAGTCCTGAACTGATTAAACAACCCGCATCAGCAGTGTTATTGAATAAAGATGAATCAATAAGTATTATGATTAATGAAGAAGATCATATACGCATACAAGCAATGGGCACCGATTTATCTTTACACGACTTATATAACAAAGCTAGTGAGATTGATGATACTTTAGATCAATCACTAGACATTAGTTATGATGAACATTTAGGATATTTAACTACGTGTCCAACAAATATTGGTACAGGTATGCGAGCAAGTGTGATGTTACACTTGCCAGGATTATCCATTATGAAACGTATGAATCGTATTGCACAGACAATTAATCGTTTCGGTTTTACAATTCGAGGTATATATGGAGAAGGCTCGCAAGTGTATGGCCATATTTATCAAATCTCAAATCAATTAACACTTGGTAAGACTGAAGATGAAATCATAGATAATTTAACTGAAGTTGTTCAACAAATCATAAATGAAGAAATGCAAATTCGTGAACGTTTAACTCAATACAATGAATTAGAAACGCTAGACCGTATTTATCGGTCATTGGGTATTTTACAAAATAGTCGAATCATTTCAATGGAAGAAGCTTCTTATCGTTTAAGTGAAGTGAAATTAGGTATCGATTTAGGGTATTTAACATTGAGTGATTTTAAATTTAATGAATTAATGGTAAGTATTCAATCAGCGTTTATCTATAACGATGAAGATGAAACAATCTCTGTAAATGAAAAGAGAGCCAATATATTAAGAGAATATACTCAATAGGAGGTACAAAAATATATGCTATTTGGTAGATTAACTGAACGTGCACAACGTGTGCTAGCACACGCACAAGAAGAAGCAATACGTTTAAATCATTCTAATATAGGTACAGAACATTTGTTATTAGGTTTAATGAAAGAACCAGAAGGTATTGCTGCTAAAGTATTAGAAAGCTTTAATATTACCGAAGATAAAGTGATTGAAGAAGTCGAAAAATTAATCGGTCACGGACAAGATCAAACAGGAACATTGCATTATACACCAAGAGCTAAGAAAGTAATTGAACTTTCAATGGATGAAGCAAGAAAGTTACACCATAACTTTGTAGGTACAGAACACATATTACTAGGTTTAATTCGTGAAAATGAAGGCGTAGCTGCTCGCGTATTTGCTAATCTTGATTTAAATATTACAAAAGCGCGTGCCCAAGTCGTCAAAGCACTAGGTAGTCCTGAAATGAGCAATAAAAATGCTACAGCAAATAAATCAAATAATACCCCTACATTAGATGGATTAGCACGTGATTTAACTGTCATTGCCAAAGATGGAACGTTAGATCCAGTTGTTGGTAGAGATCAAGAAATTACTCGTGTAATTGAAGTGTTAAGTCGTCGTACTAAAAACAATCCTGTACTAATTGGTGAACCCGGTGTAGGTAAAACTGCAATTGCAGAAGGACTTGCTCAAGCTATTGTTAATAATGAAGTACCTGAGACACTTAAAGGTAAACGCGTGATGTCACTTGATATGGGAACAGTTGTAGCTGGTACTAAATATCGTGGTGAATTTGAAGAACGTTTGAAAAAGGTAATGGAAGAAATTCATCAAGCTGGTAACGTAATCTTATTCATTGATGAATTACACACATTAGTTGGTGCTGGTGGAGCTGAAGGCGCAATCGATGCGTCAAACATATTAAAACCAGCATTAGCACGTGGTGAATTACAATGTATCGGTGCGACAACATTAGATGAATATCGTAAAAACATCGAGAAAGATGCAGCGTTAGAACGTCGTTTCCAACCTATTCAAGTTGATGAACCAATAGTTGAAGACACAATTGCAATTTTAAAGGGATTACGTGATCGTTATGAAGCGCATCACCGCATCAATATTTCAGATGAAGCACTTGAAGCGGCTGCTAAATTAAGTGATCGTTATGTATCAGATCGTTTCTTACCCGATAAAGCGATTGATTTAATTGATGAAGCAAGTTCAAAAGTAAGACTGAAAAGTCATACAACACCTAACAACTTGAAAGAAATTGAGCAAGAAATTGAAAAAGTAAAAAATGAAAAAGACGCAGCAGTTCATGCTCAAGAATTCGAAAATGCTGCTAATTTACGTGATAAACAAACTAAACTTGAAAAACAATATGAAGATGCCAAAAATGAGTGGAAAACAACTCAAGGCGATCAATCCACTTCTCTATCTAAAGAAGATATTGGTGAAGTCATTGCAGGTTGGACAGGTATCCCGCTTACAAAAATTAATGAAACTGAATCAGATCGATTATTAAATCTTGAACAAACGTTACATGATAGAGTTATAGGCCAAAATGATGCTGTAACTTCTATTAGTAAAGCGGTACGCCGTGCTCGTGCAGGATTGAAAGATCCTAAACGTCCAATCGGTAGTTTTATCTTCTTAGGTCCAACAGGTGTAGGTAAAACAGAATTAGCTAGAGCATTAGCAGAATCAATGTTTGGTGAAGAAGATGCAATGATTCGCGTTGATATGAGTGAGTTTATGGAAAAACATGCTGTGAGTCGTTTAGTTGGAGCGCCTCCAGGCTATGTAGGTCATGATGAAGGTGGCCAATTAACTGAGAAAGTAAGACGTAAACCATACTCAGTTATCTTATTTGATGAAATCGAAAAGGCGCATCCAGATGTATTTAATATTCTATTGCAAGTTCTAGACGATGGTCATTTAACTGATACAAAAGGACGTCAAGTTGATTTCCGAAATACAGTGATTATCATGACTTCAAATGTTGGTGCTCAAGAATTACAAGATCAACGCTTTGCTGGTTTCGGTGGCAGTTCTGAAGGTCATGACTATGAAACAATTCGCAAGACAATGATGAAAGAATTGAAAAATTCATTCCGCCCAGAGTTCTTAAACCGTGTTGACGACATCATCGTATTCCACAAACTTTCTAAAGATGAATTGAAAGAAATCGTTACAATGATGGTTAATAAACTAACACAACGACTATCTGAGCAAGATATTAATATTGTTGTAACTGATAAAGCAAAAGAAAAAATTGCTGAAGAAGGCTATGATCCAGAATACGGTGCCCGTCCATTAATCAGAGCTATTCAAAAAACAGTTGAAGATAACTTGAGTGAATTAATTTTAGACGGTAACCAAATTGAAGGTAAAGAAGTTGTCATCGACCATGATGGTGATGAATTTAAATATAATATCAATGAAAAAAATAATGGTATTTCAGATGAAGACAACGAAGTAACTGAAACTAAAGCATAATACTATAAAATTAATGTTAAATATAAGCTGAGACATATCATATTCGAATGTCTCAGCTTTAATTTTTTGATTTCAATGAATCAATTTTAATCATTATAAGTATTAATTATCACTAAAATAAATAGAATCAAATTTATACTAATTTGCTTAAGTTTACATTTGTCATTGTGCAACGTTACATATAAAATAGATTTGTTCAAAGAAAAATCGGGGGTGCAATTTTGGCCAAAAAGAAAGTGATTTTTGAGTGTATGGCTTGCGGCTATCAATCTCCAAAATGGATGGGAAAGTGTCCTAATTGTGGGTCATGGAATCAAATGGAGGAAATTGTTGAAAAAGCTTCAAATCCTAAACACGGCGTAAAGACATCAACGTCTAGCGCAAAAGTCCAGAAATTAAATGATATCAAGAATGAAGTGACACCGAGAGCTCAGACAGAATCAAAAGAGTTCAACCGCGTTTTAGGTGGTGGCATTGTAAGTGGCTCTTTAGTGTTAATAGGTGGAGATCCTGGTATCGGTAAATCAACGTTATTGCTGCAAATTTGTGCATCATTGTCACAAAAATTAAATGTACTGTATATTACAGGTGAAGAATCACTAAATCAAACTAAATTACGTGCCGATCGACTAGATGAAGATTCGAGTAATTTAAATGTGTTAGCAGAAACAGATTTAGAGGTAATACATCAAACAGTTCAACAAGCACAACCTGATATTTTAGTTGTGGATTCCATTCAAACAATATATCATCCTGAAATTAGTTCGGCACCTGGTTCTGTGTCTCAAGTTAGAGAAAGTACACAGAGTTTAATGAATATTGCTAAACAAATGAATATTGCAACATTTATCGTCGGACATGTTACAAAAGAAGGTCAAATTGCAGGACCGCGTCTATTAGAACATATGGTTGATACTGTACTGTACTTTGAGGGAGATGAGCATCATGCTTATCGTATCTTGAGAGCGGTTAAGAACCGTTTTGGTTCTACTAATGAAATGGGCATTTTTGAGATGAAACAAAGCGGGTTAAAAGGCGTTCATAATCCTTCTGAAATGTTCTTAGAGGAACGTTCTACCAATGTGCCGGGATCAACGATTGTAGCAACTATGGAAGGTACACGACCTCTATTAATAGAAGTTCAGGCCTTAGTGACGCCTACAACATTTAATAACCCTAGACGTATGGCAACAGGTATAGATCATAATCGTTTGAGTTTATTAATGGCTGTATTAGAGAAAAAAGAAAACTATTTATTACAACAACAAGATGCATATATTAAAGTAGCTGGTGGCGTTCGATTGACAGAGCCGGCAGTTGATTTAAGTGTTATAGTAGCAACAGCTTCAAGTTTTAAAGATAAAGCAGTAGATGGGCTTGATTGTTATATTGGAGAAGTAGGTTTGACCGGTGAAGTGAGACGTGTTTCTCGAATTGAACAACGTGTTCAAGAAGCAGCTAAATTAGGCTTTGAACGTGTTATTATTCCACAGACAAATATCGGTGGATGGCAATTTCCTGAGGGCATTAAAGTAGTAGGAGTGTCTACAGTACATGATGCACTAAAATATGCATTCAAATCGTAAATAAAGTGAAAAAGAGGTGAGACTTATGAAAGTATTAAAAGGAATTGTAATCATCATATATATTATTCTAGGTGCCGCACTTGGTATTTTGTTAATACCTGAAATACTCAAGGATTTTAATATTGATGGTTACCCATTTTTACATAACTATTATATTGATGGCTTAATTGGAATAGTAGTATTTTTCTTGATTTTTGGCTTCTTTATTAATAAAGTTACGAAAACTTTTAAAGCCATTGAACATTGGATTATGCAACGTAGTGCTGTTGAAATTTTATTTGCAACACTTGGACTTATCATTGGATTATTTATATCAGTTATGGCTTCGTTTATTCTAGAAATGATTGGAAACACGATATTAAATCATCTAGTACCACTTATTATTACATTATTGCTATGTTATTTAGGTTTCCAATTTGGTTTGAAAAAGCGTGACGAAATGTTAATGTTCTTGCCGGAAAATATGGCACGCTCTATGTCTAAAAGTAATATTAGTGCTGTACCTAAACTTTTAGATACAAGTGCAATTATCGATGGACGTATTTTAGATGTCATTCGTTGTGGTTTTATAGATGGTGAAATCCTTATACCGCAAGGTGTTATTAATGAACTTCAAGTTGTAGCTGATGCGAATGATAGTGTGAAACGTGAGAAAGGACAACGCGGTTTAGATATATTAAATGAATTGTATGACTTAGAGTATCCTACACGCGTGATACATCCACAAAAGTCTCACAGTGATATTGATGAACTATTGGTAAAGTTAACACAAACTTATCATGCGCATGTGATTACTACCGATTTTAATTTAAATAAAGTATGTCACGTTCAAGGAATTAAAGCTTTAAATGTAAACGACTTATCTGAAGCAATTAAACCGAATGTTCATCAAGGTGACCGCATTAATATTCTATTGACTAAAATGGGTAAAGAGCCTGGTCAAGGTGTAGGCTATTTAGATGACGGCACAATGGTAGTCGTTGACAATGCGAAATCACTTGTAGGTAAATATGTAGATTTAGAAGTCATCAGTTTATTACAAACATCATCAGGACGTATTATTTTCGCTAAAAAAATAGACGATTCAAAATAATGATAAATATGTTCTTTAAACTTATAGATTAAGAAGATATGTTCAATTATAAAAAAATTAAATTATTGTAAGTGATTAGGTTTCATGTGAAACGCTAAATGTGGAGGGCACTCTTTTCAAGAAGCGAAGCATGGAACCTATTTACATAAAGTATATTTATGAATTAATGATAATCTATAGCGCAAACAAGTGACTTATCAAAGTGTTGATTTAGTGCTACAATAATGAAGAAATGCGAACTTTTATCTAAGGTTAATGTAAAGTGGAAAGTTATTCGGGAACATGTCTAAAATGATAGTTTAGAATAGCTTTTTTCTAATGGTTTGAAGATGTTTCTTACTGGCGTAGAACGACTCGGTTAGAGTGTAAAGTTTGTAGCCTGTATTAGATAAAGCGTATAAATTCGAAGTTAAAACATAACTAATATTTATAGGAGTGAATACGATGAGTGAACGCATTAGAGTGAGATATGCGCCAAGTCCAACGGGATATTTACACATTGGTAATGCAAGAACTGCATTATTTAATTATTTATTTGCTAAGCATTATGATGGTGATTTCGTAGTGCGTATTGAAGATACGGATAGTAAACGTAATCTTGAAGATGGTGAGTCATCTCAATTTGATAACTTAAAATGGTTAGGATTAGATTGGGACGAATCAATCGATAAAGACAAAGGTTATGGACCTTATCGCCAATCAGAACGTGGTGATATCTATAATCCACTTATTCAACAATTATTGGACGAAGATAAAGCGTACAAATGTTACATGACTGAAGAAGAGCTTGAAAAAGAACGTGAAGATCAAATCGCACGTGGTGAAATGCCTCGTTACGGTGGTCAACATGCACATTTAACTGAAGAAGAACGTCAACAATTTGAAGCTGAAGGTCGTCGCCCATCAATTAGATTCCGTGTGCCTCAAGATCAAACGTATACGTTTAATGATATGGTTAAAGGTGAAATTTCATTCGATTCAAACAATATAGGTGACTGGGTTATCGTTAAAAAAGATGGCATTCCTACCTATAACTTTGCTGTAGCTATCGATGATCATTACATGGAAATTTCCGATGTTATTCGTGGTGACGATCACGTTTCTAACACACCAAAACAACTTATGATTTATGAAGCATTTGGTTGGGAAGCGCCACGCTTTGGTCATATGTCGCTAATTGTTAATGAAGAACGTAAAAAATTAAGTAAACGTGATGGCCAAATTTTACAATTTATTGAGCAATACCGTGATTTAGGTTACTTGCCAGAAGCGTTATTTAACTTTATTACATTATTAGGTTGGTCTCCAGAAGGAGAGGAAGAAATCTTTTCTAAAGAAGAATTTATTAAGATCTTTGATGAAAAACGTCTCTCTAAATCACCAGCGATGTTCGATAGACAAAAATTAGCATGGGTTAATAACCAATATATGAAAACAAAAGATACTGACACAGTATTTGAACTTGCATTGCCTCATCTTATTAAAGCTAATTTAATCCCAGAATCTCCAAGTGAAGATGATAAAGAATGGGGTCGCAAATTAGTGGCACTATATCAAAAAGAAATGAGCTATGCTGGCGAAATTGTACCTTTATCTGAAATGTTCTTCCATGAAATGCCTGAATTAGGAGAAGAAGAACAAGAAGTCATTAATGGAGAACAAGTTCCTGAATTGATGACACATTTATATGGTAAATTAGAAGCTTTAGAACCATTTGAAGCGGCTGACATTAAGAAAACAATTAAAGAAGTACAAAAGGAAACAGGTATTAAAGGTAAACAATTATTCATGCCTATTCGTGTTGCCGTAACTGGTCAAATGCATGGTCCTGAATTACCTAATACAATTGAAGTATTAGGTAAAGATAAAGTACTTTTACGATTGAAAAAATTCGTGTAAAGGACATCAGGCAAGTTGCACGAATGAGATGCTAATTTAACTTATCTAACACTTGAAATTTCACATTAAAGCAAATATGATAATGTTAAAGATGGCGAAGCCATTTTGGTATGAGTATTTAAAGGCGAAGGATTAGTAAATATTGGACTATGATTTCAGAGAGTGTACGGTTGCTGTGAGTACGCCATAGACGATGTTGAATGCACCTTTGTATAATCAACTAAATATAGTAAATGAGTATGATAAAGTGAATCTAGTAATCTATAGTTATATATATATACTAGCTTGCATTTATCTAGAATACAGAGTGGAACCGTGCAGTAGCGCCTCTAGCATCTTAAGTGTTAGGGGCGCTAATTATTTTATTTAGAGTGTATTTAAGTATTTTGTTATTAAATTTGGAAATTTTTAAACTTTTTAAAAAACTGAGGGGGGCGACAGTCTTGATAAAAAGAATGAGAGACGATGTGAAAATGGTATTCGAACAAGACCCAGCAGCTCGTACAACATTTGAGGTTATTACAACATATGCTGGATTACATGCAGTTTGGAGTCACCTTATTGCACACAAACTATATAATAAGAAACGCTACGTATTGGCGAGAATTATATCTCAAGTATCACGTTTCTTTACAGGTATTGAAATACATCCAGGCGCGAAAATTGGCAAACGCTTATTTATAGACCATGGTATGGGTGTAGTAATTGGTGAGACTTGTACAATTGGTGATAATGTGACTATTTATCAAGGTGTAACACTGGGGGGTACGGGCAAAGAAAAAGGAAAACGTCACCCTGATATTGGCGATAATGTATTAATCGCAGCTGGGTCAAAAGTGTTAGGTAATATTCAAATTGATTCAAATGTGAATATTGGTGCGAATTCAGTGGTATTACAATCAGTTCCAAGTTACACGACTGTAGTCGGTATTCCTGGACATATTGTTAAACAAGAGGGTAAACGTATCGGTAAAACATTTGATCACCGTAATTTACCCGACCCTTTATATGAACAAATTAAGCAACTAGAAAAACAACTTGAAAAAGCGAAGAACGGAGAGATTAAAGATGATTACATTATATAATACATTAACGCGTCAAAAAGAGACATTTGAACCTATCGAACAAGGTAAGGTGAAAATGTATGTCTGTGGTCCGACAGTATACAATTATATTCACATTGGTAATGCACGTCCTGCCATAAATTATGATGTTGTACGTAGATATTTTGAATATAAAGGATACGAAGTGATTTATGTTTCAAACTTCACAGATGTAGACGATAAATTAATAAACCGTTCTAAGGAATTGAATGAGAGTGTACCGGATATTGCAGATAGATACATTAAAGCATTTTATGAAGATGTTGGTGCATTAAACGTTAAGAAAGCGACTTCGAATCCACGTGTAATGAATCATATGGATGAGATTATTGATTTTATTAAAGAGCTAGTTGATGAAGGTTACGCTTATGAGAGTGACGGCGATGTCTACTTTAGAACACGCAAATTTGAAGGTTACGGTAAATTAAGCCATCAGTCATTAGATGATTTGAAGGTAGGAGCAAGAATAGAAGCTGGGGAACAAAAAGAAGATGCGTTAGACTTTACTTTATGGAAAAAAGCAAAACCAGGTGAAATTAGTTGGGAAAGTCCTTTTGGTGAAGGGCGTCCAGGTTGGCATATTGAATGTTCAGTAATGGCGTTTCATGAACTAGGCAAAACAATTGATATTCATGCTGGTGGTTCTGACTTACAATTCCCTCATCACGAAAACGAAATTGCGCAATCAGAAGCGCATAATCATGCCCCATTTGCTAATTACTGGATGCATAATGGTTTTATAAATATAGATAACGAGAAAATGAGTAAATCGTTAGGTAACTTTATACTAGTTCATGACATCATAAAAGAAGTAGATCCTGACGTACTACGATTCTTCATGATTAGCGTACATTATAGAAGTCCTATTAACTATAATCTAGAACTTGTTAATGCAGCTAAGAATGGTTTAGAACGCATTCGTAATAGCTATCAATTGATAGAAGAACGTGAAACAATCGCGACAGACATCGTTGACCAATCTAAATATATCGAACAAATCGATGCTATTTTAGAGCAATTTGAGACAGTAATGGATGATGATTTCAACACTGCTAATGCTGTTACGGCTTGGTACGATTTATCTAAACTTGCGAATAAATATGTTTTAGAGAACAATACATCTACTCAAGTCATTTCTCGATTCAAAGAAGTTTATCAGATATTTAGTGATGTACTTGGAGTTCCACTAAAAGGTAATAAATCAGATATGTTACTTGATGAAGATATTGAAAAGCTTATCGAAGAACGTAATGAAGCGCGTAAAAATAAAGACTTTGCACGTGCAGATGAAATAAGAGATATGCTTAAAGAACAAAACATTATATTAGAGGATACGCCACAAGGTGTACGCTTTAAACGTGGATAATATGGATATTAAATTGTTAAACCCGTTAACATTAGCCTACATGGGTGACGCAGTGTTGGACCAGCACGTGCGAGAATATATCGTTCTTAAATTACAAAGTAAGCCTAATCGATTGCATCAAGTTTCGAAAAGTTATGTGTCTGCGAAAAGTCAGGCGCAAACTTTAGAAACATTATTTGAAATGGGTTGGTTCACGGATGAAGAATTAGATATTGTTAAAAGAGGTCGTAATGCTAAAAGTCACACTAAGGCTAAAAATACGGATATTCAAACTTATCGTAAAAGTTCTGGTTTAGAAGCAGTCATTGGATATTTATATTTAGATCATCAAGAAGAAAGATTGGAAAATTTACTTGATATGATTGTTCAAACAGTCAATGAAAGGTAGTGAAAACAGTGGAAGATATCGTTATTGTCGGTAGGCATGCTGTTAAAGAAGCGATTGTTTCTGGTCATACAATTAATAAAATTTGGATACAAGAGGGAATCAGAAAGCAACAAATCAATGATATTTTACAAAATGCTAAAGAGCAAAAATTGATTGTGCAAACAGTTCCAAAATCCAAATTAGATAATTTAGCAAATGCACCTCATCAAGGTGTTGCTGCACTTATTGCACCATATGAATATGCTGATTTCGATCAATTTATTCAATCTCAAAAGGATAAAGAAGGTTTATCAACTGTAGTGATTTTAGATGGCCTTGAAGATCCGCATAACTTAGGCTCTATATTGAGAACGGCAGATGCTAGCGGTGTTGATGGTGTTATTATTCCTAAAAGACGTTCAGTAGCATTAACGCAAACAGTTGCTAAAGCGTCAACAGGTGCGATACAACATGTTCCAGTTATGCGTGTTACGAATTTAGCAAAAACAATTGACGAATTGAAAGAACATGGCTACTGGGTAGCAGGTGCTGAAGCGGATAATGCAACAGACTATAGAGAAATGGCGGCGGATATGCCATTAGCTATCGTTATCGGTAGTGAAGGACAAGGCATGAGTAGATTAGTGAAAGATAAATGTGATTTTTACATTAAAATACCTATGGTTGGACATGTTAATAGCCTCAATGCATCGGTAGCTGCTAGTTTAATGATGTATGAAGTATATCGTAAACGTCATCAAATCGGAGATAACGCATGAAAGATAAATATTTGATAATTGATGGCTACAATATGATTGGACAGTCACCTGAACTCGGTAAAATTGCAAAAGATAATTTGCAAGAAGCACGAGAGCAATTATTAGATGCTATAGCAAACTATAATGCTGTTGTAGCTGATGAAATTGTATGTGTGTTTGATGCGTATGAACAATCAGGTATAGAAAGAGAATACATTTATCATGGTGTAAAAACAGTATTTACAAAAGAAAAAGAGACTGCGGATAGCTATATAGAACGTTATGTTTATAATTTATATAACAAGCACACGACACATATTACCGTTGTAACCAGTGATATGAGCGAGCAACATGCAATATTTGGTGCTGGCGCATATCGTGTATCTTCGAGAGAGATGTGGCGTGATTTAAGAGAAAATGAAATCACAGTGAGTAAGTCATTAGATGATTTCACAGAAAGTAAACCGAGAACTCGCATTTCGTTATCAAATGATGTATTAGCAGAATTTGAAAAGATTAGACGTGGGAATCATAACAAAGATTAAAATCGTCCACTTGTCTTTTGAAAATGACTTCATATAAACTTTGCCTAACTTAATTTGAAAGGTAAGGTTTATGGCGCATCAATTTATACAACTAGAGAAGATCTTTAAAGCATTCCAAAATAGTCGTAGTAGTCACGAACAAGAGAGATTATTTATAGATATAGTAAACCACATACAACCTAAACTTTTTATAAAATTTAAAAGTTATGGAATGAAAAATGAAGATATTGAAGATTTAGTACAAGAAACTTTAATCAGGATTTATTTAGCACTTCATACATTTGATTTTAGTACAGATGTTCCTTTCGAACACTATTTGAATTGTATCGTACGATCGATGCGAAATGATTTTTGGAGAAGAAAATATATTGAGACTGATAAGCACGAAAGCATCATTAATGACTATGTTATTGATTACAAATTGAATCAATCAAGTAAACATATTGAAGATATCTTTATGATAAAAGAGAAGCGAGAATTGCTAGTGAGTAGTTTAACAGTATTAAGTCGATTCGAGCGAAGCGTAGCTGAATTACTAATGTCTGATTATTCGCCTAGTGAAATTGCAAAACAGCTAGGTATTAAAGATAAAGTGGTTTACAATAGTATTCAACGTTGTAAAATGAAAATGAAGTACTATTTATTGAGGCGTCTTTATTAAGTTGTATCAACTCATACACAACGGCGCTTGTTTGACATTTAATGTTAGGTTTATGTATAGTATACTGGTATTAAAATGAGCAAAGGTGAACTGATTTGAAAAAAGTACCTTTAATTTGTGATGTTTGTGGTACTAGAAATTATAACGTACCGAAAAAAGAAACTTCTGCAACGAGACTAGAAATAAAAAAATATTGTTCGAGATGTAATGCACATACGATTCATAAAGAGTCTAAATAATAGTGAAAGTATTGCTATTAAAGTTAACGGTTAACTAACTGTGAGTATGGAGGTAATTTTGATGGCTAAAGATAAGGGCACAAACAAAGAAAAAGACAGTTTCTTCCAAGGCGTTAAAAGTGAAATGGAAAAAACGAGTTGGCCAACAAAAGAAGAACTTTTTAAATATACTGTAATTGTAGTTTCTACAGTAATCTTCTTTATGGTCTTTTTCTGGGTATTAGATATAGGTATTGGGAATTTAATTGAACTATTTAGATAAGAATAAGGAGTGACAACATGTCTGAAGAAGTTGGCGCAAAGCGTTGGTATGCTGTGCATACGTATTCTGGATATGAGAATAAAGTTAAGAAGAATTTAGAAAAAAGAGTAGAATCAATGAATATGACAGAACAGATTTTTAGAGTTGTCATACCTGAAGAGGAAGAAACACAAGTTAAAGATGGTAAAGCTAAAAAGCAACTAAAAAAAACGTTCCCTGGTTATGTACTTGTAGAACTAGTGATGACTGATGAATCTTGGTATGTAGTACGTAACACACCAGGTGTTACAGGATTCGTTGGTTCAGCTGGAGCTGGTTCTAAACCAAACCCATTATTACCTGAAGAAATGCGATTCATTTTAAAACAAATGGGACTTAAAGAAAAAACAATCGACGTAGAATTAGAAGTCGGAGAACAAGTTCGTATTAAATTTGGACCGTTCGCTAATCAAGTTGGAGAAGTTCAAGAAATCGAACCTGATAAATTTAAATTAACAGTATTAGTTGATATGTTTGGAAGAGAAACACCAGTTGAAGTTGAATTTGATCAAATAGAAAAACTATAATCAATTAAATTTTAAAAACATTGAACAACAAAAAAGATGAAATTTTACTATTGCTTTTTAAGTTGGTTCAGTGTTAAAATAATGTGGTCGCGTTTTTATAGCGCTCATTTCGTCACGAAATGTTTATGAGTGGGAGGGCAAAACTGAGCCCTGTGACCACATCACGATATCAAGGAGGTGCACATCGTGGCTAAAAAAGTAGAAAAAGTAGTTAAATTACAAATTCCTGCAGGTAAAGCGAACCCAGCACCACCAGTTGGTCCAGCATTAGGTCAAGCAGGTGTGAACATCATGGGATTCTGTAAAGAATTCAACGCACGTACACAAGAACAAGCAGGTTTAATCATTCCGGTAGAAATCAGTGTTTATGAAGATCGTTCATTTACATTCATTACTAAAACTCCACCGGCTCCAGTACTACTTAAAAAAGCGGCTGGCGTAGAAAAAGGTTCTGGTGAACCTAACAAAACTAAAGTTGCTACAGTAACTAAAGATCAAGTACGTGAAATTGCTCAAACTAAAATGCAAGACTTAAACGCTGCAGACGAAGAAGCAGCTATGCGTATTATCGAAGGTACTGCTCGTAGTATGGGTATCACTGTACAATAATTAATGAATACAAAGTTAGTTTAATTTTGAAATAAACTGATAGACGATAGCAGGTAACAGAAATGACAACGACAATATTGTCTATGATTAGTCTGGGTGACTAGTAATCTTTCTTAAGATTACTCAAACATTAGACATTCATCTGTTATCTGCTCTTAACTTGTGTTAGGCACAAGTAAGCGTGGGAGGAAATTCCGCTAAAACCACTAAAGGAGGAACAATAAATGGCTAAAAAAGGTAAAAAGTATCAAGAAGCAGCTAATAAAGTTGATCGTACTAAACATTATAGTGTTGAAGAAGCAATCAGCTTAGCTAAAGAAACAAGCATTGCTAATTTTGACGCATCAGTTGAAGTTGCTTTCCGTTTAGGAATTGATACACGTAAAAATGACCAACAAATCCGTGGTGCAGTAGTATTACCAAACGGAACTGGTAAATCACAACGTGTATTAGTATTTGCTAAAGGTGACAAAATCACTGAAGCAGAAGAAGCAGGCGCAGATTACGTAGGTGAATCTGAATACGTACAAAAAATCCAACAAGGTTGGTTCGACTTTGACGTAGTAGTAGCTACACCAGACATGATGGGCGAAGTAGGTAAATTAGGTCGTGTATTAGGACCTAAAGGTTTAATGCCAAACCCTAAAACTGGTACAGTAACTATGGACGTTAAAAAAGCTGTTGAAGAAATCAAAGCTGGTAAAGTTGAATACCGTGCTGAAAAAGCAGGTATTGTACATGCTTCAATCGGTAAAGTTTCATTCAGCGATGAAAAATTAGTTGAAAACTTCAAAACTTTACAAGATGTATTAGCTAAAGCTAAACCATCATCTGCTAAAGGTACTTACTTCAAATCTGTTGCTGTAACTACAACAATGGGTCCTGGAGTTAAAATTGATACTTCATCATTCAAATTATAATTAAGTGTAAACTTATTTGATTATAGAACCTGTGACTTTCGAATGTCACAGGTTATTGTTATGTATATACAGAAATAACTTTTGTGTGAACATGATGTAATCTATAAATGGAATTTATTTATTCCGAACATATTGAAGTCTATGTCTTCATATATGATGGCGAAGAAATAATTAGTCGATAGAGAAGTAATAACTTTACCTCATTTATAGAAAAATTGGAAAAGTGATTGACATATTACAATAATGAGGTTATATTATTTATTGTGATTATTTTACCTAAGACAGTAGGAGTTATAGTATAACTTAAAAATTATCCTGCCGAGGCTAAAATTGACTTGAACGTGTGATCATAAAAATGATCTTTCAAGCGCTTTTTGCCGTGGGTAGAAAGTGCTTTTTTTATTGAGAAATTTAAAAAGCACCAAAAATAAAAATGGAGGTGTCTGAATGTCTGCTATTATCGAAGCTAAAAAACAACAAGTTGATGTTATTGCTGAACAACTTAAAAATTCAGTTTCAACTGTTATCGTTGACTACCGTGGCTTAACAGTTGCAGAAGTAACTGAACTACGTTCACAATTACGTGAAGCTGGTGTTGAGTACAAAGTTTACAAAAACACTATGGTTCGTCGTGCAGCTGAACAAGCAGGTATCGAAGGCTTAGATGAATTCTTAACAGGTCCTACAGCTGTTGCAACTTCAACTGAAGATGTAGTAGCACCAGCGAAAGTTATCGCAGGATTTGCTAAAGAACATGAAGCTTTAGAAATCAAAACAGGCGTTATGGAAGGTAGCGTTATTTCAGCAGAAGAAGTTAAAACTGTTGGTTCATTACCTTCACACGATGGTCTTGTTTCTATGCTTTTATCAGTATTACAAGCTCCAGTACGCAACTTCGCTTATGCGGTTAAAGCTGTTGGAGAACAAAAAGAAGAAAGCGCTGAATAATTGCGCATAAAAAATTAAAATAATTGGAGGAAATATAAAATGGCTAATCAAGAACAAATCATTGAAGCAATTAAAGAAATGTCAGTATTAGAATTAAACGATTTAGTAAAAGCAATTGAAGAAGAATTTGGTGTAACAGCAGCAGCTCCTGTAGCAGCAGCTGGTGCAGCTGGTGGCGGAGACGCAGCAGCAGAAAAAACTGAATTTGACGTTGAGTTAACTTCAGCTGGATCTTCAAAAATCAAAGTTGTTAAAGCAGTTAAAGAAGCAACTGGCTTAGGCTTAAAAGATGCTAAAGAATTAGTAGATAACGCACCTAAAGTAATCAAAGAAGGCGTTGCTAAAGAAGAAGCTGAAAAACTTAAAGAACAATTAGAAGAAGTTGGAGCTACTGTAGAATTAAAATAATTCTAGTATCTTAACTTAATATCGAAGGTTATGTGTTTTTGATGTATTAATAATGCATTATCAGAACTAACCCGAATTCTTTGAGAAATTAAAACCCCGTTATCACGATAACGGGGTTTTTACTTCATTTTCTAGTAAAATAAAGATGAACAATGAAAAAAGAGGTGACGTTATGGGACACTATTATGATGAAAATCCAAATGTACAAAGTGATGAAAGAGTCATTCAATATCATTATCATTCCCATCAATTAAATTTAACTACAGATGCAGGTGTGTTCTCAAAAGCACAAGTAGATTTTGGATCAGATACGTTAGTACAAACATTTTTAAACGAGCATCCTCCTGGACCAAGTAAGACGATTGCTGATGTCGGATGCGGGTATGGTCCGATAGGATTAATGATTGCAAAAGTTTCGCCACATCATCAAATTACTATGGTTGATGTGAATCATCGTGCCTTAAATCTTGCTGAAAAGAATAAAAAAGCAAATCAAATTGATAACGTCATTATCAAAGAAAGTGATGGTTTATCACAACTAAAAGATAGTCATTTTGATTATGTACTAACCAATCCTCCCATTAGAGCTGGCAAAGAAGTTGTTCATCGTATTTTTGAAGAAGCATATCAACAGTTAAATTCACAAGGTGAGTTGTACGCTGTGATTCAAAAGAAACAAGGTATGCCTTCTGCTAAAAAGAAAATGGAAGAAATTTTCAATAATGTCGAAGTTGTTAACAAGAATAAAGGATACTATATATTGAAAAGCCGAAAAGGTTGATTTCAAAGTCGTATTCTGATATAGTTATAAAATGTAAAAATTTATGTTCAATAAGTGTGTACTTTTACGCGAAAAGAGTACGATAAACAAGAATAAATGTAGAATCGAAAATGGTGTCATCAACTGTGTTGCCGTTTTCTTTTTGTCTTGTTATACGATTTTACGCGTATTGGTTCATCACACAATATTTGAGGGGTGAATCTGTTTGGCAGGTCAAGTTGTCCAATATGGAAGACATCGTAAACGTAGAAATTATGCGAGAATTTCAGAAGTATTAGAATTACCAAACTTAATAGAAATTCAAACTAAATCTTACGACTGGTTCCTAAAAGAAGGTTTATTAGAAATGTTCCGTGATATTTCTCCAATTGAAGATTTCACAGGTAACCTTTCTTTAGAGTTTGTAGATTATCGATTAGGTGAACCAAAATATGATTTAGAAGAATCAAAAAACCGTGACGCTACTTATGCTGCACCTCTTCGTGTTAAAGTACGTCTAATAATCAAAGAAACTGGCGAAGTTAAAGAACAAGAAGTATTTATGGGTGACTTCCCATTAATGACAGATACAGGCACATTCGTAATCAATGGTGCAGAACGTGTAATCGTGTCTCAATTAGTACGTTCACCATCCGTTTATTTCAATGAAAAAATTGACAAAAACGGTCGTGAAAACTATGATGCGACAATTATCCCTAACCGTGGTGCATGGTTAGAATATGAAACAGATGCTAAAGATGTAGTTTATGTACGTATTGATAGAACGCGTAAATTACCATTAACAGTATTATTACGTGCTTTAGGCTTCTCAAATGATCAAGAAATTATTGATTTATTAGGAGACAGTGAATATTTACGTAATACGCTTGAAAAAGATGGCACTGAAAATACTGAGCAAGCATTATTAGAAATATACGAACGTTTACGTCCTGGTGAGCCACCAACAGTTGAAAATGCGAAAAGTTTACTTTATTCACGCTTTTTCGACCCTAAACGTTATGATTTAGCAAGTGTTGGTCGTTACAAAGCTAATAAAAAATTACACTTAAAACACCGCTTATTTAACCAAAAATTAGCAGAACCAATCGTTAATAGCGAAACTGGTGAAATTGTTGCCGAAGAAGGTACAGTTTTAGACCGTCGTAAATTAGACGAAATTATGGAAGTTTTAGAAACAAATGCTAATAGTGAAGTGTTTGAATTAGAAGGTACAGTTATTGATGAACCTGTTGAGATTCAATCAATCAAAGTTTACGTACCAAATGATGAAGAAGGTCGTACGACTACTGTAATTGGTAATGCATTACCAGATTCAGAAGTTAAATGTATTACACCAGCAGATATTATTGCTTCAATGAGTTATTTCTTTAACTTGTTAAATGGCATTGGTTATACAGATGATATTGACCACTTAGGAAACCGTCGTTTACGTTCAGTTGGTGAATTATTACAAAACCAATTCCGTATCGGCTTATCAAGAATGGAACGAGTTGTACGTGAAAGAATGTCAATTCAAGACACAGACTCTATCACACCACAACAATTAATTAATATCCGTCCAGTTATTGCGTCAATTAAAGAGTTCTTCGGTAGCTCTCAATTATCACAATTCATGGACCAAGCCAATCCATTAGCTGAGTTAACGCATAAACGTCGTCTTTCTGCATTAGGACCTGGTGGTTTAACACGTGAACGTGCTCAAATGGAAGTACGTGACGTTCACTACTCTCACTATGGTCGTATGTGTCCAATCGAGACTCCAGAGGGACCAAACATTGGTTTGATTAACTCATTATCAAGTTATGCACGTGTGAATGAATTTGGTTTCATTGAAACACCATATCGTAAAGTAGACTTAGACACTAACTCTATTACAGATCAAATCGACTACTTAACAGCTGATGAAGAAGATAGCTATGTAGTTGCTCAAGCGAACTCTCGCTTAGATGAAAATGGTCGTTTCTTAGATGATGAAGTCGTATGTCGTTTCCGTGGTAATAACACAGTTATGGCTAAAGAGAAAATGGACTACATGGACGTATCTCCTAAACAAGTAGTTTCAGCTGCGACAGCATGTATTCCTTTCCTTGAAAATGATGACTCTAACCGTGCATTAATGGGTGCAAACATGCAACGTCAAGCAGTACCATTGATGAACACAGAAGCGCCATTTGTTGGTACAGGTATGGAACATGTTGCTGCACGTGACTCAGGCGCTGCAATTACAGCTAAATATAGAGGTCGCGTTGAACATGTTGAATCTAAAGAAATCTTAGTTCGTCGTTTAGTAGAAGAAAACGGTACTGAACATGAAGGTGAATTAGATCGTTATCCATTAGCTAAATTCAAACGTTCAAACACTGGTACTTGTTACAACCAACGTCCAATTGTTTCAGTTGGCGATGTCGTTGAATATAATGAAATTTTAGCTGACGGACCATCAATGGAATTAGGTGAAATGGCATTAGGTCGTAACGTTGTCGTTGGTTTCATGACTTGGGACGGTTACAACTATGAGGATGCTGTTATTATGAGTGAACGTCTAGTTAAAGATGACGTTTATACTTCAATTCATATTGAAGAATATGAATCAGAAGCCCGTGATACTAAACTAGGACCTGAAGAAATCACTCGTGATATTCCAAACGTTTCAGAAAATGCACTTAAAAACTTAGATGATCGTGGTATTGTCTACGTTGGTGCTGAAGTTAAAGACGGTGACATCTTAGTAGGTAAAGTAACGCCTAAAGGTGTGACTGAATTAACAGCTGAAGAAAGATTATTACACGCTATCTTCGGTGAAAAAGCACGTGAAGTACGTGATACATCATTACGTGTACCTCACGGAGCTGGTGGTATCGTTCTAGATGTTAAAGTGTTTAACCGTGAAGAAGGCGATGATACTTTATCTCCAGGCGTTAACCAATTAGTACGTGTATACATCGTACAAAAACGTAAAATCCATGTTGGGGACAAAATGTGTGGTCGTCATGGTAACAAAGGGGTTATCTCTAAGATTGTACCTGAAGAAGATATGCCTTACTTACCAGATGGACGTCCAATTGATATCATGTTAAACCCACTTGGTGTACCATCTCGTATGAACATCGGACAAGTATTAGAATTACACTTAGGTATGGCTGCTAAAAACTTAGGCATCCATGTTGCATCTCCAGTATTCGATGGTGCGAACGATGATGATGTATGGTCAACAATCGAAGAAGCAGGTATGGCTCGTGACGGTAAAACAGTCTTATACGATGGTAGAACTGGTGAACCATTCGATAATCGTATTTCTGTTGGTGTTATGTACATGCTTAAACTTGCACACATGGTTGACGATAAATTACACGCTCGTTCAACTGGTCCATACTCACTAGTTACACAACAACCGCTTGGTGGTAAAGCACAATTCGGTGGACAACGTTTCGGTGAGATGGAGGTATGGGCACTAGAAGCATATGGTGCTGCTTACACATTACAAGAAATCTTAACTTACAAATCTGACGATACAGTAGGACGTGTTAAAACTTACGAAGCTATCGTTAAAGGTGAAAACATCTCTAGACCAAGTGTTCCAGAATCATTCCGCGTATTGATGAAAGAATTACAAAGTTTAGGTTTAGATGTCAAAGTTATGGATGAACAAGATAATGAAATCGAAATGGCTGATGTTGATGATGAAGATGCAACTGAGCGCAAAGTAGATTTACAACAAAAAGATGTTCCTGAAACTCAAAAAGAAACTACTGACTAATTAGAATTTGAAGTTATACAAAGTAAGGGATTAGAAACTCAGTTCGATTTAAACTTAAAATAAGCTAATCGTGCTGATTTCTTCCCTACAATCATATGACTTGTTTTAGTTTCAATAGATGTAAATCAATCAAATAGCACAGCTAATCTAAATTGAAGGAGGTAGGCTCCTTGATTGATGTAAATAATTTCCATTATATGAAAATCGGTTTAGCCTCACCTGAAAAAATCCGTTCATGGTCATACGGTGAAGTAAAAAAACCAGAAACAATCAACTATCGTACATTGAAACCAGAAAAAGATGGTCTTTTCTGTGAAAGAATTTTTGGACCTACAAAAGACTGGGAATGTAGTTGTGGTAAGTACAAACGTGTACGCTACAAAGGCATGGTTTGTGACAGATGTGGTGTAGAAGTAACTAAATCTAAAGTACGTCGTGAAAGAATGGGACACATTGAATTAGCTGCTCCAGTTTCACATATTTGGTATTTCAAAGGTATTCCAAGTCGTATGGGTCTTTTATTAGACATGTCTCCTAGAGCATTAGAAGAAGTTATTTATTTCGCTTCATATGTTGTAGTAGATCCAGGTCCAACAGGCTTAGAGAAAAAATCATTATTATCTGAAGCTGAATTCAGAGAATATTATGATAAATACCCAGGTCAATTTGTAGCTAAAATGGGTGCTGAAGGTATTAAAGACCTATTAGAAGAAATTAACTTAGACGAAGAATTAAAATCATTACGTGACGAATTAGAATCTGCAACTGGTCAAAGATTGACACGTGCGATTAAACGTTTAGAAGTTGTTGAATCATTCAGAAACTCTGGTAATAATCCAGCGTGGATGATTTTAGACGTACTTCCAATTATTCCACCTGAAATCCGTCCAATGGTTCAGTTAGATGGAGGACGTTTCGCAACAAGTGATTTAAATGATTTATACCGTCGTGTTATTAACCGTAATAATCGTTTAAAACGTTTATTAGACTTAGGTGCTCCTGGCATCATCGTTCAAAACGAAAAACGTATGTTGCAAGAAGCAGTTGATGCTTTAATCGATAACGGTCGTCGTGGTCGTCCAGTTACTGGTCCAGGTAACAGACCATTGAAATCACTTTCACATATGTTGAAAGGTAAACAAGGTCGTTTCCGTCAAAACTTACTTGGTAAACGTGTTGACTATTCAGGTCGTTCAGTTATCGCTGTTGGTCCAAGCTTAAAAATGTATCAATGTGGATTACCTAAAGAAATGGCGCTTGAATTGTTCAAGCCATTCGTAATGAAGGAATTAGTTCAACGTGAAATTGCTACTAACATCAAAAATGCTAAAAGTAAAATTGAGCGTATGGACGATGAAGTATGGGACGTATTGGAAGATGTAATTAGAGAACACCCTGTATTACTTAACCGTGCACCTACACTTCACAGATTAGGTATCCAAGCATTCGAACCTACATTAGTTGAAGGTCGTGCTATCCGTCTACACCCACTTGTAACAACTGCTTACAACGCGGACTTTGACGGTGACCAAATGGCCGTTCACGTTCCTTTATCTAAAGAAGCACAAGCTGAAGCACGTATGTTAATGTTAGCTGCTCAAAACATCTTGAATCCTAAAGATGGTAAACCTGTCGTAACACCATCACAAGATATGGTATTAGGTAACTATTACTTAACATTAGAACGTAAAGATGCAGTGAACACTGGTACTATCTTTAATGATACTAACGAAGTGCTTAAAGCTTATGCAAATGGCTATGTTCATTTACACACTCGTATTGGTGTACATGCGAAATCATTTAACAACCCTACATTCACAGAAGCTCAAAACAACAAAATTTTAGCTACTTCAGTAGGTAAAATAATTTTCAATGAAATCATTCCTGATTCATTCGCATTCATCAATGAACCTAGTCAAACAAATCTTGAAGGTAAAACACCTGACAAATACTTTATTGATCCAACTCAATTAGGTGAAGGTGGACTTAAAGCATACTTTGATGAACAAGAACTTATTGAACCATTCAATAAAAAATTCTTAGGTAATATTATTGCCGAAGTCTTCAATAGATTCAGTATCACTGATACATCTATGATGCTTGACCGTATGAAGGATTTAGGTTTCAAATTCTCATCTAAAGCTGGAATCACTGTTGGTGTAGCAGATATTGTTGTACTTCCAGATAAACAAGACATTTTAGATGAGCACGAAAAATTAGTAGAACGTGTATCTAAACAATTTAATCGTGGTTTAATTACTGAAGATGAACGTTATAATGCCGTTGTTGAAATTTGGACAGATGCCAAAGATCAAATTCAAGGCGAATTAATGCAATCTCTTGAGAAAACAAATCCAATCTTCATGATGAGTGATTCTGGTGCACGTGGTAACGCATCTAACTTTACACAATTAGCTGGTATGCGTGGTCTAATGGCCGCACCATCAGGTAAAATTATTGAGTTACCAATCACATCTTCATTCCGTGAAGGTTTAACAGTGTTAGAATACTTCATCTCTACACACGGTGCGCGTAAAGGTCTTGCCGATACAGCCCTTAAAACAGCTGACTCTGGTTACCTTACTCGTCGTCTTGTTGACGTTGCTCAAGACGTTATTGTTCGTGAAGAAGACTGTGGCACAGACCGCGGCTTACTAGTTTCTGATATCAAAGAAGGTACAGAAATGATCGAACCATTCATCGAACGTATTGAAGGACGTTATTCTAAAGAAACAATTCGTCATCCTGAAACTGATGAAATCATCATCCGTCCAGACGAATTAATCACTGCTGAAATCGCTAAAAAAATCACTGATGCCGGTATTGAACAAATGTACATCCGCTCAGCATTTACATGTAACACACGTCACGGTGTATGTGAAAAATGTTACGGTAAGAACCTTGCTACTGGTGAAAAAGTTGAAGTGGGTGAAGCAGTTGGTACAATCGCTGCCCAATCAATCGGTGAACCTGGTACCCAACTTACAATGCGTACATTCCATACAGGTGGTGTAGCAGGTAGCGATATCACTCAAGGTCTTCCACGTATCCAAGAGATCTTCGAAGCACGTAATCCAAAAGGTCAAGCTGTGATTACTGAAATCGAAGGTGTCGTTGAAGATATTAAATTAGCAAAAGATCGCCAACAAGAAATTGTTGTTAAAGGTGCTAATGAAACAAGATCTTACTTAGCTTCAGGTACTTCTAGATTAAAAGTAGAAGTCGGTCAATCAGTTGAACGTGGTGAAGTATTAACTGAAGGTTCAATCGAACCTAAGAACTTCCTAGCTGTTGCTGGTTTAAATGCGACTGAAAGCTACTTACTTAAAGAAGTTCAAAAAGTTTATCGTATGCAAGGTGTAGAAATTGACGATAAACACGTTGAAGTAATGGTAAGACAAATGTTACGTAAAGTTAGAATCATCGAAGCTGGTGATACTAAGTTATTACCTGGTTCATTGGTTGACATTCATAGCTTCACAGATGCAAACAGAGAGGCGTTTAAAGAACGTAAACGTCCAGCAACTGCTAAACCAGTATTGCTTGGTATTACAAAAGCTTCTCTTGAAACTGAAAGCTTCTTATCAGCAGCATCATTCCAAGAAACAACTCGTGTACTTACAGATGCAGCAATCAAAGGTAAACGCGACGACTTACTTGGACTTAAAGAAAACGTTATTATTGGTAAGTTAATTCCAGCTGGTACTGGTATGAGACGTTATAGTGACGTTAAATATGATAAAGCTGAAACACCAGTTACTGAAACTGAAGAAGCAGAAATCATTGAATAATAAATGAAATAACACTGAATTTATATTCATTTCAATATCTACGAGACGGGACTTATCAATCTTTTAAGACGATAGTCTCGTTCTCGTTCTTTATTTTTTATAATTAGTAAAAAGTCTGCAAAATATGTTGACTTAATTCTGATTTAAGTGTTATTATTGTAAAGGTTGATGCAAGCAGAACTTTGGAGGATATTTTAATGTCTAATGAAAAAGTTGCACGCTTTAACAAACAACACTATGTAGTTGGTCTTAAAGAAACGCTTAAAGCGTTAAATAGAGATCAAGTTGCATCTTTGATTATTGCTCAAGACGTTGAGGTACATTTGTTAGCTCACGTATTTAGTTTAATCAATCATAAAAATATGCCTATTACTTATTTTCAAAGTAAGCATGCTTTAGGAAGTTATGTAGGTATTAACGTTAATGCAACAATTGTTGCGTTATTGAATGAGAATTAGTAAGTATATTGCTTACTAAATTTTATTTAACCTAAAAATGAACCACCTGGATGTGTGGAATTAAAAAGTGAAGAGAGGAGGACATTTCAATGCCAACTATTAACCAATTAGTACGTAAACCTAGACAAAGCAAATCTAAAAAATCAGATTCACCAGCTTTAAACAGAGGTTTTAATAGTAAAAAGAAACAATTTACTAACTTAAATTCACCTCAAAAACGTGGTGTTTGTACTCGTGTAGGTACTATGACACCTAAAAAACCTAACTCAGCGTTACGTAAATATGCACGTGTGCGTTTATCAAACAATATTGAAATCAACGCATACATCCCTGGTATCGGCCATAACTTACAAGAACACAGTGTAGTACTTGTACGTGGTGGACGTGTAAAAGACTTACCTGGTGTGCGTTACCACATCGTACGTGGTGCACTTGATACTTCAGGTGTTGACGGACGTAGACAAGGCCGTTCATTATACGGAACTAAAAAACCTAAAAATTAAGTTTAAGATTGTGTAAATTTTAATTTCAATTTTTAATAATATACTATAATAGGAAGGGAGGATTTTAATTATGCCTCGTAAAGGATCAGTACCTAAAAGAGACGTATTACCAGATCCAATTCATAACTCTAAATTAGTTACAAAATTGATCAACAAAATTATGTTAGATGGTAAACGCGGAACAGCACAAAGAATTCTTTATTCAGCATTTGACCTTGTAGAACAACGCAGTGGTCGTGATGCTTTAGAAGTATTTGAAGAAGCAATTAACAACATTATGCCAGTATTAGAAGTAAAAGCTCGTCGTGTGGGTGGTTCAAACTACCAAGTACCAGTTGAGGTTCGCCCAGAACGTCGTACTACACTAGGTTTACGTTGGTTAGTTAACTACGCTCGTCTTCGTGGTGAAAAAACTATGGAAGATCGTTTAGCTAACGAAATCTTAGATGCTGCTAATAATACAGGTGGTGCCGTTAAGAAACGTGAGGACACTCACAAAATGGCAGAAGCGAACAAAGCATTCGCTCACTACCGCTGGTAAGATTAAAGCTTTAACCCTGAGTGTGTTCCGTCACATTGGTTTACCAAGTAAGATGGCTCATGCTTAGGGCATCGCCATATTCAATAGTACTTATTCAGTAATTACTGGAAGGAGAAAAACAATGGCTAGAGACTTTTCTTTGAAAAACACTCGTAACATCGGTATCATGGCTCACATTGATGCTGGTAAAACAACTACGACTGAACGTATTCTTTACTATACAGGTCGTATCCACAAAATTGGTGAAACACATGAAGGTGCTTCACAAATGGACTGGATGGAACAAGAACAAGACCGTGGTATTACAATCACATCAGCTGCTACAACAGCTCAATGGGATGGCCACCGTGTAAACATTATCGATACTCCAGGACACGTAGACTTCACTGTTGAGGTTGAACGTTCTTTACGTGTACTTGATGGTGCGGTTACTGTACTTGATGCTCAATCAGGTGTAGAACCTCAAACTGAAACAGTTTGGCGTCAAGCTACAACTTATGGTGTACCTCGTATCGTATTCGTAAACAAAATGGATAAATTAGGCGCTAACTTCGACTATTCTGTAAGTACATTACATGATCGTTTAGATGCTAACGCTGCACCTATCCAATTACCAATTGGTGCCGAAGACGAATTTGAAGCTATCATCGACTTAGTAGAAATGAAATGCTACAAATATACTAATGACTTAGGTACTGAAATTGACGAAATTGAAATTCCTGAAGATCACAAAGAAAGAGCAGAAGAAGCTCGTTCTAATTTAATCGAAGCAGTTGCAGAAACTAACGATGAATTAATGGAAAAATATCTTGGTGATGAAGAAATTTCAGTAGCAGAATTAAAAGATGCAATTCGTCAAGCAACTACTGACGTAGAATTCTACCCAGTACTTTGCGGTACAGCATTCAAAAACAAAGGTGTTCAATTAATGCTTAACGCAGTAATTGACTACTTACCATCACCTTTAGATGTTAAACCAATCGTAGGCCATCGTGCTGAAAATCCTGAAGAAGAAGTAATTGCTAAACCAGACGATTCAGCTGAATTTGCTGCATTAGCATTCAAAGTTATGACTGACCCTTACGTTGGTAAATTAACTTTCTTCCGTGTATATTCAGGTACTTTAACATCAGGTTCTTACATTAAGAACTCAACTAAAGACAAACGTGAACGTGTAGGTCGTTTATTACAAATGCATGCTAACTCACGTCAAGAAATCGACACTGTTTACTCAGGCGATATCGCTGCTGCAGTTGGTCTTAAAGATACAGGTACTGGTGACACATTATGTGGTGAAAAGAATGACATTATCTTAGAATCAATGGAATTCCCTGAACCAGTTATCCACTTATCAGTAGAACCAAAATCTAAAGCTGACCAAGATAAAATGACTCAAGCTTTAGTTAAATTACAAGAAGAAGACCCTACTTTCCATGCACACACAGATGAAGAAACTGGACAAGTTATCATCGGTGGTATGGGTGAGTTACACTTAGACATCTTAGTTGACCGTATGAAGAAAGAATTCAACGTTGAATGTAATGTAGGTGCGCCAATGGTTTCATATCGTGAAACATTCAAGCAATCTGCACAAGTTCAAGGTAAATTCTCTCGTCAATCTGGTGGTCGTGGTCAATATGGTGATGTTCACATTGAATTCACACCAAATGAAACTGGCGCAGGTTTCGAATTCGAAAACGCTATCGTTGGTGGTGTAGTTCCTCGTGAATACATTCCATCAGTTGAAGCTGGTCTTAAAGATGCTATGGAAAACGGTGTATTAGCTGGTTATCCATTAATCGATGTTAAAGCTAAATTATTTGATGGTTCATACCATGATGTCGATTCATCTGAAATGGCCTTCAAAATTGCTGCATCATTAGCACTTAAAGAAGCTGCTAAAAAATGTGATCCAGTTATCTTAGAACCAATGATGAAAGTAACAATCGAAATGCCTGAAGAATACATGGGCGATATCATGGGTGACGTAACAGCTCGTCGTGGACGTGTTGATGGTATGGAACCTCGTGGTAATGCACAAGTTGTTAACGCTTATGTACCACTTTCAGAAATGTTCGGTTACGCAACTTCATTACGTTCTAACACTCAAGGTCGCGGTACTTACACTATGTACTTCGATCACTATGCAGAAGTTCCAAAATCAATTGCTGATGATATCATCAAAAAAAATAAAGGTGAATAATTAAACTTGTTTTAGCTAGAATTTCTAGGTAAAATACAGCGTAAGCTTATTAATTAAGTGAACATCTTTATGAATTGATTTTTTACTGAAAATGCATTATAAATGAATTATGAATTCTAACAATCATTATGTCTCATGATGGTGAGAAACTATCATGAGAGATAATATTGAAATAACTTTTACTAGAATAGGAGAGATTTAATAATGGCAAAAGAAAAATTTGATCGCTCAAAAGAACATGCCAATATTGGTACTATCGGTCACGTTGACCATGGTAAAACTACTTTAACAGCTGCTATCGCAACTGTATTAGCTAAAAATGGTGACACTGTAGCACAATCATATGACATGATTGACAACGCTCCAGAAGAAAAAGAACGTGGTATCACAATCAATACTGCACACATCGAGTATCAAACTGACAAACGTCACTATGCTCACGTTGACTGCCCAGGACACGCTGACTATGTTAAAAACATGATCACTGGTGCTGCTCAAATGGACGGCGGTATCTTAGTAGTATCTGCTGCTGACGGTCCAATGCCACAAACTCGTGAACACATTCTTTTATCACGTAACGTTGGTGTGCCGGCATTAGTAGTATTCTTAAACAAAGTTGACATGGTTGACGATGAAGAATTATTAGAATTAGTTGAAATGGAAGTACGTGACTTATTATCTGAATACGACTTCCCAGGTGACGATGTACCTGTAATCGCTGGTTCAGCATTAAAAGCTTTAGAAGGCGATGCTCAATACGAAGAAAAAATCTTAGAATTAATGCAAGCAGTTGATGATTACATTCCAACTCCAGAACGTGATTCTGACAAACCATTCATGATGCCAGTTGAGGACGTATTCTCAATCACTGGTCGTGGTACTGTTGCTACAGGCCGTGTTGAACGTGGTCAAATCAAAGTTGGTGAAGAAGTTGAAATCATTGGTATCCATGACACTTCTAAAACAACTGTTACTGGTGTAGAAATGTTCCGTAAATTATTAGACTACGCTGAAGCTGGTGACAACATCGGTGCATTATTACGTGGTGTTGCTCGTGAAGACGTACAACGTGGTCAAGTATTAGCTGCTCCAGGTTCAATCACACCTCACACAAAATTCAAAGCAGACGTATACGTTTTATCTAAAGACGAAGGTGGACGTCACACTCCATTCTTCACAAACTATCGTCCACAATTCTATTTCCGTACTACTGACGTAACTGGTGTTGTTAACTTACCAGAAGGTACAGAAATGGTTATGCCTGGCGACAACGTTGAAATGACAGTAGAATTAATCGCTCCTATCGCGATTGAAGACGGTACTCGTTTCTCAATCCGTGAAGGTGGACGTACTGTAGGATCAGGCGTTGTAACTGAAATCTTCGAATAATTTTAATTATTCCTTATTTCTAAATGAGACTCCCTATTGGGAGTCTTTTTTTATTTTTGTAAATGTCATATTTACATTTTAATCTTATTTCTAGTTTTCAGATTATGCTTTTTCAATCTCATTTTTAATAATAATAAAAAATGCCTATGATCAACTCAATATAAAAGTAATCATAGACATACAGAATCTAAATAAATTTATTCAATTTTAAAATACTTGTTCAATTTCTAAAATTTTTAAAAACTCACTAGCCGCATACTTAAATGCAGACTCATCGATGTCAAAGTGAGGGTTATGATGTGGCGCTGTTATGCCTTTGTCTGGATTACCACAGCCAGTTAAGAAAAACGCACCTGGACGTACTTTTAAATAGTGAGAGAAATCCTCACCAATCATCATTAATTCAGATTCATTAAAACGTAAATGTAAATCATTCGCTGCTTGTTTAACAACTTCATATGCATTTACATGATTATGTACAGGTAAATAACCACGAATGTATTCCAAGTCATAAGTTATGTCGTTTGCTAACGCAAGTCCTTGTAATAACTTATCCAATTTATTGTGTATATGAGTTTGAAGTTCTGTGTTGAATGTTCGCACAGTTCCTTTACAAAAGGCACTATCAGGAATAACACTATCCGATGATCCTGCTTGAATCATTCCGAATGTGAGCACGGCTTCTTTTACAGGATCAATTGTTCTAGGGATAATCTTTTGCGCACTTAGGATAAACTCTGCCATGATGACGATAGGGTCAATGGTTTCATGTGGCTTAGCACCATGTCCACCTTTACCATTAATTGTAACTGAGAACTCATCTGGTGATGCCATAATAGCACCAGGTCTTGAATATATTGTACCAGTACGATAACCACTCCATAAATGTGTACCATAAATTTTGTCTACACCATTTAAGCAACCATCATCAATCATTTCTTGAGAACCACCAGGCATAATTTCCTCACCATATTGGAAGATAAAGACCACATTTCCTTTTAATAAATGACGGTGTTCATGCACAATTTCAGCGACACCCAATAGGATTGCTGTATGTCCGTCATGACCACATGCATGCATTAATCCATCATTTTTAGATTTATAGGGTACATCGTTAAGTTCTTGTACCGGCAAAGCATCAAAGTCAGCGCGAAAGGCCACAGTAGGGCCATCTTCTTTTCCTTTAAACGTTGCTTTAATACCATTACGCCCAATAGGTGATTCGATCTCGCAATCAAGATGACTGAGCTGATTTAGAATATAATTATGCGTCCAAGTTTCCTCGAAAGAAGGTTCAGGATATTGATGCATATATCGGCGCATCTGTATCATTCTATTTTCCTTATTACTGGCTAATTGAAACCAATCTAACACATTAACCACTTCTTCCTAATTATTATGAATTTTAGTATATCAAATTCTAATACAACTCAATAGTTTAATTATTTATTTTTTGAAAAATGAAGTGAAAATTACATGTTGTATGAACAATTGTACATGAGGTGAAGAATATGCAATATATTGAATTTATTGGAATGATAGTGCTTTCATGTTGAAGGAAAATCAGTTATGATTATGTTGATATAAAAAATACAAAGGGGATATGAATATGGTTCAATCACTACACAATTTCTTAGAAGAAAATATTCAATATTTAAAAGATAATGGGTTATATAACGAAATCGATTCTATCGAAGGTGCTAATGGTCCAGAAATCACAATCAATGGGAAACAATATATTAACTTATCATCAAACAACTACTTAGGGCTAGCAACAAATGAAGATTTAAAATCTGCTGCTAAACATGCTATCGATTCACACGGTGTTGGTGCTGGTGCCGTACGTTCAATCAACGGTACATTAGACCTACACGATGAATTAGAAGAGACTTTAGCTAAATTCAAAGGTACTGAAGCAGCTATCGCTTATCAATCAGGTTTCAACTGTAACATGGCAGCTATTTCAGCAGTAATGAACAAAAACGATGCGATTCTTTCAGATGAATTAAACCATGCTTCAATTATTGATGGTTGTCGTCTATCTAAAGCTAAAATCATCCGTGTTAACCACTCTGATATGGATGACTTAAGAGCTAAAGCAAAAGAAGCTGTAGAATCTGGTCAATATAATAAAGTAATGTACATTACTGATGGTGTATTCAGTATGGATGGAGATGTTGCTAAATTACCAGAAATCGTTGAAATTGCTGAAGAATTCGGTTTAATTACTTATGTTGATGATGCACATGGTTCAGGCGTTATGGGTAAAGGTGCAGGTACGGTTAAACATTTTGGCCTACAAGATAAAATTGATTTCCAAATCGGTACACTTTCTAAAGCTATCGGTGTAGTTGGCGGTTACGTAGCAGGAACTAAAGAATTAATTGATTGGTTAAAAGCTCAATCACGTCCATTCTTATTCTCAACTTCTTTAGCACCTGGAGATACAAAAGCAATTACAGAAGCTGTGAAAAAATTAATGGCTTCTACTGAATTACACGATCAATTATGGGATAACGCTAAATATTTAAAAGATGGCTTAGAAAAACTTGGATTCAATACTGGTGAATCAGAAACACCAATTACACCAGTTATTATTGGTGATGAAAAAGAAACTCAAGAATTTAGTAAACGTCTTAAAGATGAAGGCGTGTATGTAAAATCTATCGTATTCCCAACAGTACCTCGTGGTACAGGTCGTGTAAGAAACATGCCTATAGCAGCACATACAAAAGAAATGTTAGATAAAGCAATTGCTGCTTATGAAAAAGTTGGTAAAGAATTAGGTACTATTAAATAAATTAAAATAGAAGATAGAATTTTTAGACTGGGATGATATTCATTGTCCCAGTCTTTTTATTGTGACAAAAAGCTGATTTTGAAATTTATGCTTTGTTTTTATGTGAGGAACAGATTAGTATTTTGGTAAAATTGATTTATAACAAATAATTTTAAAATATGAAATGAGAAACTAAAACAATATAAGCTTATAGTGCAGAAGGAGGGATACTCGTGTTACGTTTAAGACAATTGAGTTATGCAGATAAAGATGCTTTAACGAAGTACCTCCAAGAATGGTATGTGAATGATGAACCAATAGTGCCTTCAAACACAGACATGTCAAGGTATGAATCATTTGAGAGTATGGTAGACCATCTAAATAGTACTGAAGTTGATGATGGCTGGGTACCGACGACAACATTATTTTGTTTCGAGAATGAGGTGATTGTTGGTGCAGTCGATATTCGTCATTACTTGAATCAACGCTTAGTAAATATAGGTGGTCATGTAGGTTACGGAGTGTGTAGGTCACGTAGAGGACAAGGTATTGCTTCGTTGATGCTGAAAGAGGCTAAAGCTTTTCTAAAAGAAATAGGCGTAGATAAAGTGTTAATGACTACAAATCCCAAAAACGTTGCCTCTCAAAAAGTGATCAAACATAGTGGTGGTTATGAAATTGAATCTTACGTCAAAAAGAATGGAAATTTGGTCAGTCGATTTGAAATTCCTAATGAATGAAGGTTAGATGAATGAAGGATTTAAAAGTAGTATATGCATTGATACAAAATGAAGAGGGGAACGTGTTATTAGTTCATAATACGGATGGTGGCGGATGGTCATTACCAGGTGGCAAAGTTGAATACGGTGAAACTTTAGTTGAAGCGCTAAATCGGGAAGTTAGAGAAGAAACAGGATTATTAGTTGAAGTTAACGACATAGTAAGTGTTAATGAGGGTAAATCGACACAAATGAATGTTCATACACTTTTTTTCATGTTCAAAGCACAGGTTCAAGATTATACAACAGACATACAAATGAAAGATGAAATTTCGACATTAGGTTGGTTCTCGATTCCAGAAGCTGATGAAAAGTTAATCTATTATCATCATAGTTTGAATGCGTTTTTAAATAATAAGGCTACTTATTATGATGAGGGTTTCGTGGATTGAAATGTGAAAAAGAGGATGGGCCAAATATAATATTTTAATCATTCAGAGTACATTTGCAGAAGCTAACTCAACTGAAAAGACACTTAAATCAAGCACATCAAAATTTTTAGTACATTTAAGAGTGAAATCTAGCTAAAAAATTTAAAAGATTAATGAATAATACAAATTAGAGTGGCACAACGATTTCGTCGTGCCACTCTAGGCGTCAAAAGTTTATAAATAGTTTCATAATAAGCATGAAATCTCAAGGCTACACTTCTGTGCAAGCCTTTTATTTATAGTAATAAGATAGCACCATTAACATATAAGCACAATACTAAATTAATACTTTAATCAAATTAACTTAACATATATACATTTTTGAAATAATGGTATTGATAATGCCATTTAACAATGACAATTTGGTGTTTTGACGGGTAAAAGATAAATAGATATTAAATATAAAGTGGAGGTATCAGACATGTTAGTTTTGAATGAACAAGACCAGCAATCATTATTAGACATGAAAGAAGTCATTGATGAAGTTGCGAATTCATTAAAGGCATTTTCAGGAGGGAAGACAGACACACCGTTAAGGTATGTCTTACCGTTTAATGAAGGTAATAGATATTTAGTTATGCCAGCATTATCTGATGATCTTAAAGTGGTTGGTATTAAAACAGTTACATTTGCGCCAGATAATCCTAAAAAAGGCAAAAAGACAATTACAGGATCAGTGTTATTAAGTGATTATGAAACTGGGGAAACATTAGCTGTATTAGATGGTAGTTATTTAACTAAGATTCGTACAGGTGCTATCTCTGGAGTAGCAACTAAATACTTGGCACGTGAAGATGCTAAAACACTATGCGTTATTGGTTCTGGTGATCAAGCACAAGGACTAATTGCTGCAGTAATGGCAGTTAGAAATATCGATACAATTCACTTTTCGAGTCGTACTAAGGAAAATGCAGAACGTTTAGCTCAAGAAGTAGCTAATAATTATAATGTATCGACAAAAGTCTTTGAAGAAGCGGATGATGCGATGGAAGAGGCTGATGTTGTTGTAACTGCGACAAATTCTAATCATCCGGTATATTCACATTCATTACATCCCGGCGTTCATTTAAACGCAGTAGGCTCATTTAAACCAGATATGCAGGAATTACCATCAGAGTCTATGTTAGTAGCGAATAAAATTGTCGTTGAATCAGTAGAAGCAGCGATGGAAGAAACTGGTGATTTAAAGGTACCTCAAGAAGAAGGAATTATAACGAAAGATTCATTACATGGTGAACTAGGGGACATCGTAGCCGGTAAAGTTTCAGGGCGTGAAGATAATAAGGAAGTAACGCTATTTAAATCAGTAGGGTTAGCAATTGTAGATATCGTTGTTGCTAATTATTTCTATAAAAAAGCAGTAGCAAATAAAGAAGTATAATGTTGAAGTAGCTTTAATATTGTGAGGAAATTGCGAGTGTAAGTATGTAATCTTAAATAAATAGACTGCCGGGCCACTAAAAATTAAAGTATTCACATTAAAGAACTTACTGTGTTTATCTGCACATTTTCAAAATTATGAATAAACCGTGTAAATGACATATTGTTAACTGTCATCTACACGGTTTTTAATTTGAAATTATGCTGATTTTTTACGAGTTCGGATGTAAATTAATCCTGTTCCTGCTACTACTAATATAATAGCGATACCATGTTCTAAACTGCCATCTTTCAAACCTGCATTTGGTAATGATGTGATGGCGTCATGTTCTTGTGTAAACATAAGATTTGAATTTTTAGAAGCATTACTATTAGTAGTTATTAGTGTCTCATTATAAAAATTATCTTTAGGATTCATTTGAACTGGGAATTTAATGACATCTTTATAATGTTGTGAATGACTTGCATAACAAGTCAATTGGTCTCGTGTTCCTTTGTTGTTATTAGAAATACTCACTAAGTTTGAAGTAGGGTGATGTTCGATTGCATTTCCTTTTATGTTGTTAGTATGCATCTTGTCGGTAGCGCTTGGAATGACAATATTATCATCAGTGCTATTATGAGTTTGATTATTGTTAGCTGGGATTTCAATTACGTTGTCATTATCTTTTTGATGGTCTTTATTAGGGAATTCAATGACATTATCTTTATTAGAAGAATCAGTTTGTTTATCGTCTTTAGTATTGTCATCATTGTCATTAATATGACCGGTATTGTCTTTGTCATCATTGTTTGAATCTGGTGTTTGTTGTTGGCTATCTTGTCCATTAGTTGAATGATTATTATCATTATCTTCTTTACCAGTATTTGGTTGTTCATTACTTTCCGGTAGACCATTAATGATACGTACAGGTTCTTCGGTATTGTATTGATTTAAATCTGTATTCTTAATATATTGAGCGACAACTGCATCTAAAGAAATGCCTTCCTCACGTTGTCCACCAAACATATCATAGCCATCTCCTTGATTAGCTGTGAAGTCATTGGTAGTTACATAGTAAGTACGGTTAGGATCTAGATCTTCATATTCTCCATTCTCTTTATTCAGTACCTTGATTGCATTAATGCGTTGGCCAGATGCTTTATTGATATCATAATACACTCTGAGTGAGTCAGATACTTGTAAGAATCCTCCATTTGCACCTAAGACCTTCTTACCGTCATGAGTTTCAGTATCAGCACTTAAACTGTGTTCAAATGCTTTTTCAACATCTGAACCTTTCACTTGAATTTGAGAAATTAAATTACCGAATGGTAACACTGTTATGATGTCATTTTCAGTAACCTCACCTTTTTCAATTGAAGCTCGAATACCACCACCGTTAGTGATTGCGAAATCAGATTGATGTGAGAAATTCTTAGAGGCATATGCTTCCATAGCATCCGTAATTAGGTTACCTAGGTTTGTTTCTTGCGTGCGCGCTTGAGCACGTTCACCATTTAACGTCACTGTATTATTAGGTATAACAACTGTTGATGTTTCTTTTAAGAAGTCGTCATTTGCCTTTTTAGTTTGTGCATCAATTTGTGAGTCAGGTGTGATATCTTTGGCGTCCGCTACATTGATTAATGATGCTTTGATATCAGACGCTTTTTGATTTTGAAAAGTAAAATCCACACGTCCTACATTTGCTAGTGCAGTACCAGTTTGAGCGAGTAGATTATTAGTACCATAATGTTCACCGTTATCAATCACGGTATGTGAGTGACCATCTAATACGAAGATAGGTTGTTTAAATGAACCGTCTTTCGTAAGTTGATCAATTAAATAATCACCACGCCAAGTTTTTTGCGTCGATTTATCTACACCTAAGTGCGATAAGATAACGAATACATCGACATTGTTTTTAATCTCATTCATGGCTTGTTTGACACTAGTTAATGGGTCTTTAAATTCAACACCTTCAACAGCAGTAGGCGACGTTTTAGTTTTTGTTTCAGGTGTCGTGACACCTACAATACCATAACGGACATTGTTTTTAGTTACTGTAGTTGAAAAATCAAATACGCGTTTACCATTTTTGTAGATATTAGAAGAAACAATAGGGAAGTTTAATTGTTTCTGCAATTTAAGTAATTGATCATAACCAAAGTCAAATTCATGGTTTCCGACAGTCATTGCATCATAGCCAACACTATTCATAGCTTTGGCCATTTCTTCTCCCTTTGAATTGTTAGAAACAGGTAAACCTTGAAAAGCATCTCCTGAATCCACCATTAAATCCGGATTATATTTGTCTTTAAGACCTTTTACTTTAGCCATACCGATGACTCTCCCATCATCCTCTACAAATCGGCCATGAATATCATTTGTATGTAAAATTGTATGTTCATTTGTGTTGTCAGAAGTAGTTGCCATTCTTTTGTTGACAGTCACATGTTGAGATTTAGGTGCTGCTTGTTCTGATGTAGTATTGCTATTTTTAGATACTTGCTTTGAAGCAGGTGTAGATTGTTGTGATTCTGGAACATTACGCTTTTGCTGTTGTTGAGTTGATTCTTGAGGTGTTTGTTTAACTTTAGTGGAAGTAGATTCTTTTGTAGTTTCTACTTGCTTAGACTTGCTTTGCTCCGACGTCGAAGGAGAAGGTTTCACCTCCGTATCATGGGATTGCGATGTATTATTTTCATTTGAAGTGGATTCAGACGATGCTTTTTCTTGTGAAGATGTATTATTTTCGTTTGTAGCAGGTTCAGGTGTAGCTTTTTCTTGTGAAAAGGCAGAACCTTGAGATGAATTATTATGCTTCTCTGAAGTAGTGTTTTGTGTTGTAGACGTTTCAAAATTAAGATGTGAAGTTGTTTCAGACGAAGGTGTGGCTTGGTAATTATGTGAAACGTTGTTTGACTCAAGAGATAAAGGTTTATTAGTTGATTCAATGTTAGCTGATAATGCTTCTTTTGAAGCAGATTGTGGTACTTCTGCGGTAGCTGTTGTGTTAGTAGCTTGTGTTGCCTGTGATTCAGCTGCATAAGAGGTACCAGTTGTAATACCAAATACGATAAAACATAAAACTAAAAGTGGAATAAGATATCGCTTCATATTTGCCTCCTTTATTAGATGAAATTTACATTCTCATATTAGCATAAGTCGCAAAGCCTTAAGCTTACTCATTAAATTATTTACAATAATTTTAAAAACAATTAATAAATATAACGTTATGAAGAGTATGTATCTCTGACTTTTCAAAAATAAAATGAATTTAAAAGAGTGTACTTTGTGAGTATACAAGAAAGCGCTTTTATATTATAATAAGCATGTAAATAGGGATTATGTACACCCTAAAAGGACAATAATTCGTGGTAAACACACAAAGGGAGTTTTTTATTTATGGAAAGAATCGTAATTACAGGAGCACTTGGTCAAATTGGTACTGAGTTGGTATTAAAATGCAGAGAAATTTACGGAAATGACAATGTATTAGCTACGGATATTAGAGAGCCGGAAGAAGATTCACCAGTTAACAATGGTCCGTTTGAAGTATTAGATGTTACAAATCGTGAAGCTATGATGGCAATCGTTGAGAACTTTAAAGCAGATACGTTAATGCATATGGCTGCATTATTATCAGCGACTGCAGAGAAAAATCCTTTATTAGCATGGGATTTAAATATGGGCGGTCTAATGAACGCATTAGAAACAGCTAGAACGTATGAATTACATTTCTTCACACCAAGTTCAATTGGTGCATTTGGTGATTCAACGCCTAAGAAAGATACACCACAAAATACAATTCAACAACCTACTACAATGTATGGTGTGAACAAAGTTGCAGGTGAGTTATTATGCCAATACTATTTCACAAAATTTGGTGTCGATACGCGTAGTGTGAGATTCCCAGGACTTATCTCTCATGTTAAAGAACCAGGTGGCGGTACTACTGATTATGCTGTTGAAATTTATTTTGAAGCGGTTAGAAAAGGTCGTTACACAAGCTATATTGCTAAAGACACATACATGGATATGATGTATATGGATGATGCAATTGATGCAATTATTAAATTAATGGAAGCAGATAGCGACAAACTTGTAACACGTAATGGCTATAACTTAAGTGCTATGAGTTTTGAACCTGAGCAAATTAAAGCTGAAATCCAAAAACATTATCCTGACTTCGCATTAGATTATGAAGTAGATCCAGTACGTCAAGCAATTGCTGATAGCTGGCCAGATAATATTGATACAAGTTATTCTCGTAAAGAGTGGGGCTTTAACCCTAAATACGATTTAGCTGGTATGACTGAATTAATGTTAAAAGCAATTGAAGAAAAAGAACAAAATAAATAAAGTTTGACTGTCATACAAGTCATATAACACAGAACCTCAGACGAAATGTTTGAGGTTTTCTTTTTTATCCGAAATTAGTTAGTAACGGCCATTAAAAATTTACTAAAGTATGTTATTTTAAAGAAAGGGTTTACAATTAGTATTTAGTTTGAATTTTTAGAAAATTCATTGAATCAACATTACGAGATTGCTATAATTTAATATACTATTACTAACTAAGATTTATTTAGGAGGCTTTCATCATGTCAGAAAAAGTTAAATTTGAACAACGCGACTCGCTTAAAGAAAAACCAGAAGGTAATTTAGGGTTCGGTCAATACTTTACAGATTATATGTTAAGCTTTGATTATGATGTAGATAAAGGTTGGCATGATTTAAAAATTGTTCCTTACGCACCATTTGAAGTTTCACCAGCTGCACAAGGTCTTCACTATGGACAAGCGGTATTTGAAGGTTTAAAAGCATACAAACATGAAGGAGAAGTTGTATTATTTAGACCAGACCAAAACTTCAAACGTATTAATGATTCATTAGCACGATTAGAAATGCCTAAAGTAGATGAAGAATTATTACTAGAAGGTTTAAAACAATTAGTAGACGTTGAACGTGATTGGGTACCTGAGGGAGAAGGACAATCATTATATATCCGTCCGTTTGTATTTGCGACTGAAGGCATTTTAGGAGTAAGAGCATCTCATCAATATAAATTATTAATTATTTTATCTCCATCAGGCGCGTATTATGGCGGAGACACTTTAAAAACAACTAAAATTTACGTTGAAGATGAATATGTTCGTGCCGTACGCGGTGGTGTAGGATTCGCTAAAGTAGCAGGTAACTATGCTGCAAGCTTATTAGCACAAACAAATGCTAATAATTTAGGCTATGATCAAGTATTATGGTTAGACGGCGTAGAACAAAAATATGTTGAAGAAGTTGGTAGTATGAACATCTTCTTCGTTGAAAATGGTAAATTAGTTACACCTGCTTTAAATGGAAGTATCTTACCAGGTATTACACGTAAATCAATCATTGAATTAGCTAAAGAGTTAGGCTATGAGGTTGAAGAACGTAAAGTGTCAATCGATGAATTATTCGAAGCTTACGACAAAGGTGAATTAACTGAAGTATTCGGTTCAGGTACAGCAGCAGTTATTTCTCCAGTCGGTACATTAAAGTATGAAGATAGAGAAATCGTTATTAACAATAACGAGCCAGGAGAAATTACTAAAAAATTATACGACACATATACTGGTATCCAAAGTGGTAAATTAGAAGATACACATGGTTGGCGTGTAGTTGTCCCAGAATATAAATAAGGTAAGTTTAAAGAACTAGAAATCCTGAGGAATCGAGGTTTCTAGTTTTTTTGTTTTATTGCGAAGGTTTAAATATAAGATTGCTGATTTATTATTAGAAATAGATAGAAACTTTTGAAAATAATACAGAAATCATTAAAAGACTTGCAATGGCACTTGATCAACAAGAATTGAATAAATATGATTCAGATGTTCTCTTTATATTACTTCAAGATAAAATTTTGGGAAGTAAATATTCTAGAATTACTATTAAAGGAGTCAAAGATATCGCAGGATATTCAAGAAATAAAGTTAATGAGGTAATAAAAAAATATGAAAGCAAATTAATTAAGTTAAAAAGTAATCCTGTTGTTTACGAGGTGAAGGATAGTTACGTACAAGAATTGCTTTCTATGCAAAACAATATAAATTGAAATATATAAACATACAAATACGCAATATTAATGGGCAATTACGCAATAAACGCCAAATTTATCCTCAGGTGCTTACAATTAAAGTGTAATTTAAATATTAATGAAGGAGTGGAATCAAATGACAGACGTATTCGGTTTCATAAAAAAAACGATTGACTTTATTAGTAGCATTTTAGTACACGGTGAACCTAAATAATTATTTTTATAAAGAAAAATCACCCCGGTGTTAGATTAAAAGTCTAATTTTCGGGGTGAATTATTTATATCGATTTTTAAATTACACAATCATAAATTTCGCTCAATTAAATCAACGTAGGCAAATGATAAATGAAACGGTATTGGTTCGCGTATTTTTGAAACTTAAAAGATATTGAATAAGTTTGTATAATAAAATATAAAGATGATTGGGGGGATTGAATGAAATTTAAACTAATTACTTATTTCGATGAAAGCTATATTGATTCAATTTACGAAACATATCAATCAGTTGGTTAGTTAAAACATGATAAAGATAAGATACGAAAAATTTTCGAGAATAGTACGCACGTAGTCTTAGCAATTTATGATAATAAAGTCATTGGTTTTGCTAGAGCATTATCAGATGGTGTATTCAATGCAGCTATTTATGACTTAGTTGTTAATAAAGATTTACAAAATAATCAAATTGGTATGCATATGTTTAAACACATTCTTAAGGAAATAGGGTCAGTTTCATGTATCCATTTAATCTCAACTATCGATAATTTAGAATTTTATCAAAAGGCTGGATTTAAAAAATTGAAAACTGGTATGGTTATATATCAAGATAAACGCCTAACAGATACATATACTGAATAATTGGTAGATGGAATATTAAATCATTCTATTGGGTCTAAAATAAAAATTTGTATTACAATAGAAGAGTTAATAATCATAATTCACAGGAGTGTTATGAAAATGGAATGGATATTATTTGATAAAGACGGGACTTTAATAGAATTTGATAAGAGTTGGGAGAAAATTGGTATAAGATTAGTGGATAGTCTTTTAGATGAATTCCCAGTAGCTAATAAAGAAGTTGCACATCGACAATTAGGTGTTCTTGATAATGCAATCGTTCCTGATTCTGTAATGGGTTCAGGGTCACTAGATGAAATGATTAAAGCTTTTAATAACGTTGTTGGTAAAGATGTCTCAACTTGGACACGTAATACGAGCCAGGAACTTGTTGATACACGTGTGCCAGAGAACAACTGGATTGATGGTGTGTATGATATGATTCAATCTTTAAAAAAAGACGGCTATAAAATTGGAATTGTTACAAGTGATTCACGAAAAGGAGTATTGCAATTTCTTGAAGATACCAATTCTAAAGACGCTTTCGACTTAGTTATCTCCACAGAATCACATGCAGCGGAAAAGCCAAATCCAGCAGTATTAAATCCACTGTTTGATTCTTATGATGTCAAACCTGAAGATGTAGTTATAGTAGGAGATACTAATAACGACATGAAAACAAAGGTTAATGCTGAATTAGGTTTAGCAATTGGTGTGCTTACTGGTATAGCTAAAAAAGAAGAGTTAGTAGATGCTGATGTGATAATAGAGACAGCTGTGAGTGTGCCCGAAGTCTTAAAGCAATATATTGAAAACAAATAAGATAAAAATGTAAAAACGCTACACAAAGAGTTTGAAATGTGTAGCGTTTGTTTATGTTAACGATTATCTACCTTGCGATAAGTATTAATTACATGAGCAATTTTATCAATAATTGGGTCTAAAGAGTCTAGGTTTTCATGAATATCATATTCGTTGATGTTAACGCGCACGACCGGACAGGCATTAAAGTTATTTATCCAGTCATCATAACGTTTGAATAACTTTTGCCAATACTCAGGATCCGTATTAATTTCCATATCACGACCACGTGCTTTGATACGCTCAATTACTTCATTGTAGTCGCACTCAAGATAAATTAATACATCAGGTTTAGGGAAGTAAGGTGTCATTACCATTGCATTGAACAACTCAGAATATGTTTTAAAATCATCTTCATTCATAGTACCTTGTTCTTCATGCATTTTCGCGAAAATATCAACATCTTCATAAATAGAGCGATCTTGAATGAATCCACCACCATATTCAAACATACGTTTTTGTTCTTTAAAACGTTCTGCTAAAAAGTAGATTTGTAAGTGGAAACTCCAACGTTCAAAGTCATCATAAAATTTATCTAGATAAGGATTATGATCAACATTTTCAAAAGAGGTTTTAAAATTCAATTTGTCAGCTAAAGCCTGTGTCAATGTCGATTTCCCAACACCAACGGTACCAGCAATGGTGATTATTGCGTTTTGAGGTACTTTATAATTATTCATGTTCAATTGCTCCTATCATAGGTCTTATTTTTTCTAAAATTGATTGATAATCTGAGTCATTTTTAACAAAATCAATTTCACTTGTATTAATTAAGACGACATTTGCGCCTTCGCTTTTCATGGCATTATAAAATGTTAAATAATCTTCTTTGAGATTCAATAAATAGTCATCCTCAATATGATGTTCAAAACTACGATTACGTTGAGCTATTCTTTGTTTCAGAACATCCAAATCAGCATCTAAGAAAATAATCATGTTAGGCATTTCAAGATCTTCAGTTAAAATATCGAAAATGCGATCAAATTTATCAAATTCATTATTACTCAACGTGTTACGAGCGAAAATTTTATTTTTATAAATATGATAATCGCTAACAACACCTTGAGTCATTTTAGCGATATCTTTTGCCTGTTTATATCGATTACAGAGGAAAAACATTTCTGTTTGAAAACTCCATTTAGAAATATCATCGTAGAAGTCAGATAAAAATGGATTTTCATCAATTATTTCTTTTTCTTCATAGTAATTTAATGTCTGGCTAAGCTTATGAGTTAGGGAAGATTTACCTACACCAATTGGCCCCTCAATTGCGATAAATGGTTTGTTCATAATCACATCTCCAAATGTTAAAATAGACAATGAGTATTGTATCATAAGTGAGGTATAACACACATGGCAAATGATGAATATTACATGAAATTAGCGATTGAAGAAGCTAAAAAAGCTCAAAAACTTGGAGAAGTTCCTATAGGCGCAATCATAGTTAAAAACAATGAAGTCATAGCAAGTGCACATAACTTAAGAGAAACTGCGCAGCTTCCTACGGCTCACGCAGAACATATCGCTATTGAACGTGCTTCAAAAGTAGTTGGAAGTTGGCGTTTAGAAGAATGCAAATTATATGTGACACTTGAACCGTGCGTCATGTGTGCCGGTGCCATTGTGATGAGTAGAATTCCTAAAGTGGTATACGGCGCTACTGATCCTAAAGGTGGATGTAGTGGTAGCTTGATGAATCTATTAGAAGAATCTCGATTTAATCATAGAGCTGAAGTTATTAAAGGCGTACTTGAGCAAGAGTGTGGTGATTTATTACGAAACTTCTTCCGTGAGCTACGATTAAAGAAGTCTAAAGCGAACATGTAAGCGTACAAATTGAGCTATATTTGTTAAAATAATACACGTGAATTAAGTGTTCAAGTTGAGATTTTAAATTTTAACTTTAAAATGTTTTTTTAAGATAAATAGCAATTAATTAAGAGAATGAAACGAGGTAACTGTATGATTAAATTAATAGCAACAGATATGGATGGCACATTGTTAAATGCTGCACATGAAATTTCTCAAGAAAATGTTGATGCAATAAAATATGCACAATCACAAGGGATAACAGTTGCCATTGCGACAGGTCGTGCATTTTATGAGGCAAATACACCTGTAGCTGAGACAGATTTAAGCGTACCATATATTTGTTTAAATGGTGCAGAAGTACGTGATGAATCATTTAATATTATGAATACGTCTAATTTAAATCATGAATTAGTGGAACGCATTAAATCAATTCTAGATAAAAATGACGTATATTATCAAATTTATACTAATAGAGGGATTTATACAGAAGATCCAACCAAAGATTTAGATATTTACTTAGATATTGCTAAACAAGCAGGACAAGAAGCGGATGTTGAAAAGATTAAACAAGGCATTCAAAAGCGCATAAATAATGGGACATTAAAAGTTGTAAATAGTTATGAAGAAATTGAAGATATCCCGGGCGAATTAATCATGAAAGTGTTAGCTTTTAATCCGGATTTAGAGAAAATTAATGCCATTGGAGTAGAACTTTCAGCTATTCCAAGTTTAGCTATTTCATCATCTTCACGCGGAAATCTTGAGATTACACATTTTGACGCGCAAAAAGGAATCGCGTTAGAGTCTATTGCTAATCAATTAAATATTGATTTAAAAGACGTTATGGCTTTAGGCGATAACTTGAATGACGTATCAATGCTAGAGCGTGTAGGTTATCCTGTTGCAGTAGAAAACGCTATGCCTGAAGTTAAAGCAGTTGCTAAATATGTAACGGACACAAATGAAAATAGTGGTGTTGGAAAAGCCATAACAAAGTTATTGAAAGAAGAAAATAATTAATATTAAGAGGTGTATAGTAGAAATGGAAGGACTTATAATTGTTGGTAGTGCCAAAGTTGGCTCACATACAAATGCGTTAGCTAAATATTTAGTGGGACAGTTTGATACACATGATTTAGATGTTGATATTTATGATTTAGCAGAACGCCCATTAAATCAATTAGACTTTTCTGGGACAACGCCGTCTATCGATGAAATTAAAACCAATATAAAAGATTTTCAAGAAAAAGTAATGGCAGCAGACTTCTTAGTACTTGGAACTCCTAATTATCATGGTTCATATTCTGGCATCTTAAAAAATGCATTAGATCATATCAATATGGATTATGTCAAAATGAAACCAGTAGGATTAATCGGTAATAGCGGAGGTATCGTAAGTTCAGAACCATTATCACATTTACGTGTTATTGTACGCAGTTTATTAGGTATCGCTGTGCCCACACAAATTGCTACACATGACTCAGACTACAGTAAACTTGACGATGGTACATTATATCTTGATGATGACCAATTTCAGTTGCGTGCAAAATTATTTGTAGACCAAATTGTATCATTTGTGAATAATAGTCCTTATGAACATTTAAAATAAATTGTAATAATGTTAAAAAACACATTTATAAAGGAAGAAACGAGTTTAAAGAGCGATAGATATCGCTCTTTTTTTATTTAACGAGAAAGATTGTATATCATTTGGAGATAATTATAACTTGTTTAATTGAATTGACTTAAAAATATTAAAGACACCTATCTATTGTATGACCTAATATTTACTTTTTTATTGTAAAAATTTTTAAAAGTGTTGTGTTAAATGATAAAATGCATTATTCTAGAAGTGTATTTGCATATAATATTATATGTAGTTTACATTTTAAAATGTGAATAATTTAATTATTAGGAGGTAAGCTATGAGTAAAAGAAGACAAGGACCAATTAACAAAAAAGTAGATTTTTTATCCAACAAATTAAACAAATACTCAATTAGAAAATTCACTGTAGGAACAGCATCAATATTAGTAGGAGCTACTTTATTATTTGGTGTTGGAAATCAAGAAGCTAAAGCAGCAGAAAATAATACAGAAGACACATCAGTACAAGTAAGTGACGATACGTCATCACAAGATGATGGTGTTAAACAAAAAAGTGATGTTCAAACGAGTGAGCACACTACAAATAATAGTGACTTTCCTGAACAAACTGATATAACAAATGAAAATAATACTAAAGAAGAACCAACTCAAGAAGATGCTAAAGTAGAAACTACTAAAGAAGAACCAACTCAAGAAGATGCTAAAGTAGAAACTACTAAAGAAGAACCAACTCAAGAAGATGCTAAAGTAGAAACTACTAAAGAAGAACCAACTCAAGAAGATGCTAAAGTAGAAACTACTAAAGAAGAACCAACTCAAGAAGATGCTAAAGTAGAAACTACTAAAGAAGAACCAACTCAAGAAGAAGCTAAAGTAGAAACTACTAAAGAAGAACCAACTCAAGAAGATGCTAAAGTAGAAACTACTAAAGAAGAACCAACTCAAGAAGATACTAAAGTAGAAACTACTAAAGAAGAACCAACTCAAGAAGAAGCTAAAGTAGAAACTACTAAAGAAAAACCAACTCAAGAAGAAGCTAAAGTAGAAACTACTAAAGAAGAACCAACTCAAGAAGAAGCTAAAGTAGAAACTACTAAAGAAGAACCAACTCAAGAAGATACTAAAGTAGAAACTACTAAAGAAGATACTCCATCTAAAAATTCACAAAAATCAAATGATACACAAGATATTGATACAGTAGTTAACGATGTTCAAAATGCTACAACAACACAAGACAAGCAAGCTACTTTAACTAATTATATAGCTGATACAAACAATACAAGCAAAGAAGAAGCTAAAGCCCAAGTTAAAGACTTAGATTTAGACTATAATAATCTTGATACAAATACATTATTAAGTTTATTAGTAAAAGACTATTCAAATAAAAAAGAATCTACAACAACATATGCAACTGCTCGTGCCTCTGAATCAACTGCTAAACCAGTTAATCGTTTAGCTGCCGAAGCAACTCAAGAAGGTTCTAATGTAAATAATAAAATAAATGTCAATCAATTTAATTTTGACAGTAAAACAATTGACCCTAACCAACATGGCTATAGTAAACTAAACGCATCATTCAATATTGATGGAAGTGTTAAATCAGGAGATTATTTCACTATAAATGTTCCTAAAAATATCACTCTAGATGGTGATATAGATTATAGTAATGTTAATAATACAATGCATTTGCCTGATTTAAAAAATGCTAATGGTGATACAGTAGCTACTGGTACTTATGATACTCAAACAAAACAAGTAAAATATACATTTACTAATTTTGTTAATAATAAAAAAAATATAAAAGGACAATTTGATTTACCAGTATTTACTGATAGACAGAACACTCCAAATAGTGGTAACTATCTATTAAATTTTGATATAGCAGGTAAAGAATATCAATCAAGTATTAATATTCAATATGATTCACCATTTCAAGGTCAAAATGACGCACAGGGTGCCAATGTAACTTCATTTATTACTAAAATAGATAAAAATTCTGGTGCAAACGAATATAAACAAACTATATATGTTAATCCAAAAGAAAATAGTTTAAGAAACATGAATGTTAATATTCAAGGATATACTACAGATAGTAGTGATAGTAGTACTAAGGTAGATTTAGATAATACAAATATTAAAGTGTATGAAGTTAACGATACTTCTAAACTATCAGAAAGTTACTATGTTAATCCAAATGACCCAAATCTAAAAGATGTGACAAGTAATTTTGAGGGTTGGATAACTGATACTAATAACAATTCAATTAATGTTAAATTTGGAGATACTAATAAAGCATATGTTATTGTAGTTGATGGACATTTTGATGACAGTGGTAAAAATATTAAAACACGTGTTACAGAAACAAACTTAGATAATAATTACAATCAAAGATTATATTATTGGGATAACGAAAATATAATTAAAAAAGGTAATGGTTCTGCAGACGGAGATGACAGCGACGCAGATGCAGATGCAGACGCAGATGCTGATGCTGATGCAGATGCAGACGCAGATTCAGATGCAGACGCAGATTCAGATGCAGATGCTGACTCAGATGCAGACGCAGATTCAGATGCAGACGCAGACGCTGACTCAGATGCAGACGCAGATGCAGATGCAGATGCTGACTCAGATGCAGACGCTGACGCAGATGCAGATGCAGACGCTGACGCAGATGCAGACGCTGACGCAGACTCAGATGCAGACGCAGATTCAGATGCAGATGCTGATTCAGATGCAGATGCTGACTCAGATGCAGACGCAGACGCTGACGCAGATGCAGACGCAGATTCAGATGCAGATGCAGACGCAGACTCAGATGCAGACGCAGATTCAGATGCAGACGCTGATTCAGATGCAGACGCAGATTCAGATGCAGACGCTGATTCAGATGCAGACGCAGATTCAGATGCAGACGCTGATTCAGATGCAGACGCAGACGCAGATGCAGACGCAGATTCAGATGCAGACGCAGATTCAGATGCAGACGCTGATTCAGATGCAGACGCAGATTCAGATGCAGACGCAGATTCAGATGCAGACGCTGATTCAGATGCAGACGCAGATTCAGATGCAGATGCTGACGCAGATGCAGACGCAGACGCAGATGCAGATGCAGACGCAGATGCTGATGCTGATGCAGATGCAGACGCAGACGCAGATGCAGATGCAGACGCAGACGCAGATTCAGATGCAGACGCAGACGCTGACTCAGATGCAGACGCAGATTCAGATGCAGATGCTGACTCAGATGCAGACGCAGACTCAGATGCAGACGCAGATTCAGATGCAGACGCAGATTCAGATGCAGATGCTGACTCAGATGCAGACGCAGATGCAGACGCAGATTCAGATGCAGATGCTGACTCAGATGCAGACGCAGACGCAGATTCAGATGCAGACGCAGATGCTGATGCTGATGCAGATGCAGACGCAGACGCAGATTCAGATGCAGACGCAGACGCTGACTCAGATGCAGACGCAGATTCAGATGCAGATGCTGACTCAGATGCAGACGCAGATTCAGATGCAGATGCTGACTCAGATGCAGACGCAGATTCAGATGCAGATGCTGACTCAGATGCTGACTCAGATGCAGACGCAGATTCAGATGCAGATGCTGACTCAGATGCAGACGCAGACGCAGATTCAGATGCAGACGCAGATGCTGATGCAGATGCAGACGCAGACGCAGATGCAGATGCAGACGCAGATTCAGATGCAGACGCAGATGCTGATGCAGATGCAGACGCAGACGCAGATGCAGATGCAGACGCAGATTCAGATGCAGATGCTGACTCAGATGCAGACGCAGATTCAGATGCAGATGCTGACTCAGATGCAGACGCAGATTCAGATGCAGATGCTGACTCAGATGCTGACTCAGATGCAGACGCAGATTCAGATGCAGATGCTGACTCAGATGCAGACGCAGACGCAGATTCAGATGCAGACGCAGATGCTGATGCAGATGCAGACGCAGACGCAGATGCAGATGCAGACGCAGATTCAGATGCAGACGCAGATGCTGATGCAGATGCAGACGCAGACGCAGATGCAGATGCAGACGCAGATTCAGATGCAGATGCTGACTCAGATGCAGACGCAGATTCAGATGCAGATGCTGACTCAGATGCAGACGCAGATTCAGATGCAGATGCTGACTCAGATGCTGACTCAGATGC
>NZ_MAON01000004.1:0-44207 GCF_001922505.1 Staphylococcus sp. MB377
CACTTCATCTGAAAAATTTAGATTTTTATCTTTAATTCTTAATGTATTTAATATAGACTTACACATAGGCGCATTACCTTTCTTTTTTATTTTGTTTGGTAGCTAATAATTATAGAGGTAATTGCGCCATTTTTGTATTCAAACATAAAAATTGGACTGATGATTTTTAGTCATCAGTCCAATTTATTATAGAGCCTTTTTCATTAGTCTAAAAAATTTATATTATAGACTCTACTTGATTATTTTTGGTTCCCTTTAGGACCAGTTTTGTATTCATATTTAGACGGGTCAATTTTTTTGAAATCAGGATTTTTATAGAATCTGAGCAAGTCACCATTTAAGACATTGTCACTCATTTCTAAATCTTTCTCAACCTGTTTCTTATTCTTATCTAAATCTTTAGGTTCCGTTTCTAATAATTCATTGGTTTTATTAGAATATGCTTTACCGTTTACATATTTGTAATCTTTCGTAATGAAATCACCATTACGGAATGGAATTACATCATTATGATCTTTAGATAACATGTCAGTACCAAACATTAAGAAGTTTTTAGAGTCAATTCCTACTAAATGTAATATAGTAGGCATAACATCCATTTGACCAGCATATGTCTTATCTACTGTACCTTCTTTACCAGGAATTTTTAGCCAGAAACCTGTACGGTTTAAGTCCATAAATTTCGCTGGCGTAATCTTTTCACCTAATAATTTTTCCATCGCATTATTATGGTTCTCTGAAATACCATAATGGTCACCATAAATCATAATAACTGAATCGTCGTATAAACCTTTCTTCTTAAGATCTGTTACGTACTCTTCAAGTGCTTGGTCTAAATAATGCGCTGTTTGAATGTAACCATCAACAGTTGAATCACCTGTATTAGGTTTATCAATATCTGCATCTTCCTCACTCAATGTGAATGGGTAGTGGTTTGTCAATGTAATTAAGTGTGAATAGAATGGTCCTTTCATTTTAGATTGATATTCTGCTGACTCTTTAAAGAACGGTTTATCTTTTAAACCTAAGTTAACAATATTATCGTCAGACATATCATAATATGTTGCATCGTAGAACTTATCAATACCAAAATGTTTATAAACTTGGTCACGGTTCCAGAATGTTTTGTAGTCACCGTGCATAACATCAGAAGTATAACCTTGCTTTTGATCTAATATAGCAGGTAATGATTGGTAAGTATTATCACCTTTTAATGAATATGCAGAACCTTGTGGTAAACCATAAAGGCTGTTATCCATTGTGAACTCAGCGTCTGATGTTTTACCTTGACCAGTTTGATGGAAGAAGTTTGGATAATATCTAAAATCTTCGTTACCTGTCGATAATTTATTTAAGAACGGTGTTACTTCTTTACCATTAACCTTTTTATTGATTAAAAAGGTTTGGAAACTTTCTAGATGTATTTTAATAATATTTTTCTTCTTAGCAGCACCAAAATACTCTGAATTTGGTGTTGTATTTTTTTGTTTCGTGTAATTCAATACTTTAGTTAGGTCATCTTCAGAAGCCAATGCTTTTTGTTGGTTATTCTGGATCGTTTTAACGCCATCATAAACTGTAAAGTTATATGGACCTAAATACTTCACTAAATATTTATGGTCAAACGTACGTGTTAATAACTCAGGACGATCTGTTTCAGCAAAAGCTAAGTTCAAGAAGAATAATGCTACTGAAGCAGCCATTACAACCGGTACAAACTTTTTACTGAAGACACGCTTATCTAACCAACTTCCTTTGAAAATAAGGATAAATAGATAAATAATAGTATCTATAAAGTAAACAAAGTCATACCATTTAAATGATGCCCCAACAGCACCACCCATAGACTCAACATTCCCCGCTTGATTAAGTGTACTAAATGTTAAAAAGTCTGAGAAGAATCTAAAATAAACTACATTTGCATATAGCAAGAATGATAGTAAAAATCCTCCAATAAAGATGAACCAATATGCTTTTTTTCCTTTAAAGAATAAGAACACACTTAAAATAAGCGCGATTAAACTATATGGATTCATCAATAGTATTAAGTTTTGAACTAGTCCTTTAACACCCAAAGAAAAATCAACATAATATGAAAAATACGTCTTCAATGTCACTGTAAAAACAGTCAGTAAGAAAAACGCAAAAAGACTTATTTTCTTTTTGTGTAAACTCATGTATGTTTCCTCCGTTTATAGTTATTCAACTTTGAAGAAATGTTAAAGACTTAACCGAAGACTTAAACACTTTCTCAAATATGACCGTTATGCAATTACTTACTAATTTTTAAATTTCGCTATTTTAATTTATTAAGAATATGTCATACACATACATTAAATACAAACGATAATTCACTCTTACATATTTGTCCCATTGACGAACTATCCGTTAGTAATGCCTTATGTATACATTGTTGAATGCTATTCTATTTAATTATTAATAAAATATTAACAAATTATGAACTTTGTAATATTATTGTAATATTGCCCGTAGTTCAATATATAAATATATAGTATTTTTACTCATTTATCAAGAAAAAACATCTTTATATATCGACATCTCAATAGTTTGTCACAAATATATATAAGTATAATGATGACGCACTGATTTATTTATTATAGTTTCTTATATGATATTTTTAATCAGACTATAGACTTACTCAATCTATTAAAAAAACGTTTAAATAAGTCGTACATTTAATTAATTATTAACAGTTATTTCATCATTTCTAATTGCATTCTGAATTCAATGCCGTGAAACAGTTGATTCATCCAATTGCTAAATTTTACAACATTTTTTTCAGCGGTTTCAATATCAATAAATTGGAATTTCAAACGTGACCCTTGTGGTTTCTGTGCAAGTTTAGTCAAATGATAACTCGCAATCGTTCCAATTTGGGGGTAACTTCCTATTGTATAATGATCGTTTAATAAGATAATCGGTGTACCATCTCTTTTAACTTGAATCGTTCCTCTTTTAACAGATTGATGTGCAGGCATATCATCGTAATATGCTTTTATCTTCTCACCATCTAATAACATACCAACACGATTTGATTTATTAGTTACTTTATATTCGCCTTTAATAAAATGGGATTGCGTTTCCTTATCAAAGTCTTCAGTACCTTTATTAGCGATAACATGAAACACGTCAGAGATATAGTTGAACGACAATGCATAACCATCAATCCCCCAATCAGTAGTACGCTTTTCTTTTAGATTTTCAAACAACTTATGATGACGTTCAGTATATTCTCTTTTCATTTCAACTTCATCGCCATTTTCAAGTTTACGCCCGTGATAGCCACCAATGTGAACATTTAAATCTGTAGAATTCGAACCTAGCCAATTGTCTAATTTAAATCCTCCACCTATAGCAAGATATACACGTGACGTTTTATTTGTTTCTTTAAAAGATAACACATCATCTTTACCTAAAAGGTATAGTTTATAAGGTTTTACTCGCAGGTTTTGTGTATAAGCTTCAAAATTTTGACCTGTTAATGCAATTAAAGTAGGTTTGGTGAATCGAATTTTCGCCATAATATGTGTCATTTCAAGTGTTGCTTCATTCTTGTCATTAGCGACAAGACGATTTGCTATTTCATGACCTAGCGTGTCTAAAGCTCCACACGGAATAACACCTGCATATTCATATCCATGACGCCCGAAATCTTGAAAGCTACTAAACAATCCGGCTTTTTCTATTATGATTGACATGGTTTAAATTCTCCTAATTCAATATCTTTGCGTTTTTCTGGTTTGAAAGTGACATTATCTCCTAATTTTAGCAGTGTAAAATCTTCTTGTTCAGGGGTAAATAACGTCATAGGCGTGTACCCTATCACTAACCAATCATTATATGTATCAGTTGTAACAATCCCACATTTTTTCCCTTCAATAATAACTGAACCTGCAGTAACAAGTTTCTTCTTATTACTTGTATGATTAACATACAATGCTTCATTCATTCCAGTTAAATATGGAAAACCAGGAGCATAGCCCATCATAGAGACAAAGTAAGCATTATCAGAATGTAATTGAATAAATTCATCTTTTGTTATTTTGTAATACTCTAGCAAGTCCTGTAAATCGGGACCAAATTCATCACCATAAATAATAGGAATTTCATAGGTCGTGCTCTCATCTTTGTTCATTTCTAATTGTTTTATTTCTTCCTGTATAGATGTTACTAATGCCTTCATATATTGAAAAGGTGAAGTAATATTATGATGTTTAATCATATCTCGAGCATCATAGCAAATCATCATATCTGATTCAGTAGGAACAATTTCAGTTATAAATGGTAAATCTTTCTTTAATAAATGATTACGTACTGCGATTAACTCAGTTGTTACATTTTTAGATACTTCTTTTTCAACCGCAATTACAATTGCTTGATCTCCCTGACTATAAATCTTCATAACTCCACCTCAAAATAATTATATTTAGTGATGATAAAATATATTTAGAAAATCAACCACATAAGGAATGATTGAATTAATTAAAAAATAAATGAATACACATTGAATTAAAACGGTAACGGTTGCCACAATACGTGCCTTAATGAGTGCATTATTATTTAAATATCGATCTGCTAAATATTTACTTATCACATTTAAAATCACAATAATTACAACCCATAATATTGCCATAATTCACTCCGTTAGTTCGTTTTTATCAATAAATACGCATATACTTCCAATATTATTTTATAGATAAATAGACACATCGGCAACCTCTCGTAAACTATTTAGTAAATAGATACGTACCTGCTGATTATTTAATTTCTCGCTGAGTTCTGTTTTAGTATAATTTTTGATTGAAAGTTTTCCTTCATCTATAAGAGATTGACGCATGCACCCCAATAAAAAGTCGTTGTCATAACTCGGCGTATAGTATGTACCATCTTCCTCTATCATGATATTACCAATATCAAATTCCAGAATTTTACCTTTTTCATCATATAATAATATTAAATCTGTCTCATGATTGTGTGCTAAATGCTGGCGTTCTGTAGTTTTGTTAATGATATATCGTTCGTTATAATGCGTTTGAACTTGCTGAAATTTAGCCGTAAACAGCGACTTTTGAGATAAAGGTTTAATTACATAATTCATATCGCCAGTTTTATCTATTTCTATTTTAAGCCGGAACGTGCCCTGTTGATGATTTTTTATAACCTCTTTTACAAGATGTAACCAGTTCTCCTTTGAAAAGGCATAACCCAAACGTCCACATGATTGTTGTATTCGATTAGTATGATATTGAAGTCTTGGAATTTCACCATTTTCCAGACGCATCGTTTCAAACAAGTTCATTTATAACATCTCCAATATCTTTGTTTTATCTCGAAACTCTTGTACTTCTTTTTCAGGTATAGAATCAATTGTAATACCTGCACCCACACCGTAATGAACTTTCTCATTTCGATACTCAAGCGTTCGAATTGGAATATTAAATATCATTTTATCATCCGGAGATAATAATCCAATTGTGCCACAATAAATATTTCTAGGATTAGGCTCAAGCGCTTTAATGTATGACATCGTATTAAGTTTCGGTGCGCCCGTAATGGAACCACATGGAAACAGCGCTTTTAAAATATCAGTCAAACTCGTTTCAGCTTCTAATTGACCCGAGACCATACTCGTCATTTGATAAACAGTCTTATAACTTTCTATAAAGAATGGCTTATTAACGTGTATAGTTCCTGGCTTAGAAATTCTAGAAATATCATTACGCAATAAATCAACAATCATTACATTTTCAGCACGATCTTTAAGAGAGTTCTTCAATATGTCATAATTCATCAAATCTTCATCTTTATTAATACTACGTGGCATTGTCCCCTTCATCGGTTTACTTACGACTACATTTTCTTGGTTATTAAATGCCCCTTTTTGAAAGAATAATTCAGGAGAAATTGAGGCAACTTTAATCTCTTCTACATCTAATAATGCAGTATAACCACCATTATTTGTCTGGGTTAAATAATAATATAAATCGGAGATTGGGTAATGGATATCACTAACTAAACGTGTTGTATAGTTCACTTGATACGTTTCTCCATCAGTGATTGCGTCTTGAACTTGTTTGATCTTATCTTGCATTTCTGCATCACTCTCCAAAAAGCGAAACTTATGTTTAGGTATGTAGCTTTGTGAAAGATTGTTAGACAGATGTTTAGCCATATTAGGATTGAAACTATATGCAAGAGCTATGACTTGATTATTATCCAATTCATGCGTAGCCATTTCTTGATTAAAAAATTTTGCCGCTTCATATGTAAGATAAAGTGCTACGTAACGTCCGTTTGATTGTTCATCTTGAGCAAAGCGAACTACTGCACCGATGTCATTCAAAGTGTAAGCCACCTTTTTAGAGGCATACGTGTCAAAATTCAATGCTACTGTTTCAAAATGGTCAGGTGTCGTATAGTATCGATAATTAAATGCGATTTTCATAGTCTATCCCCACTTTTTCTAAAAATAGTCGTATCTGTTCATGACCATATTCACTTAAAATAGATTCAGGATGATACTGAACGCCATAAATAGGATATTTATTATGTTCAAAAGCCATTATAATCCCCTCTTCGTTATAAGCTGTCATATTTAAAACGGTAGGAATATGATTTCTATCTGCAATGAGTGAATGATATCTCATTACTTCAAACGATTGAGGTAGTCCTTTAAATAGTCCAGTTCCTCTATGAGTTAATGTTGTGGTATGACCGTGAACCGGCTTTAATCCATGAATAATTGTACCTCCATAATATTCATAAATAAATTGGAAACCTAAACAGACACCTAATATAGGAATTTCACCCTCAAATTGATTCATAATTTCAGTTAAAATTGGATAGTCACTAGGTTTACCTGGACCTGGCGAGATGACAATTGCCTCTACGTTAGATGACCTTAATAAATCAACGGAAACGTCATCTACCTCGTATACAACTATCTCTTTATCAGTTTCTGTCTTAAAATAATCTATTAAATTATATGTAAATGAATCTTTATTATCTATAACTATAATCATTTATGTCGCTCCAACTCTATGTTAAATAACTTCATCTATAACCTTATTATAATTAATAATTATTTGGAAATGTAAGGGTTTACTATTTATATTGCTTTAAAATATAGCTTGATTTTAAGAAGTGAATATATTACGCTAACTAGCGTACTAAAAACTCAAAAGAGGTTCCTAGCTGAAACCCTCTATAAAAAACTAGACAATAATCGAAATATTTAGTTTGAAGGTAACATTACTTTTATATAACTAGTTGCAATGTTTCTAAGTCTATCTTTTTTATAGAGATAGACTTTTTTATGTTCTCATGGCTAGGTTAGAGACGGCATAAAGTATGATCTAATCTTTTCAAAAAAGGAGAATATTCATGACAAAGCAAAATTTAAACAAGGACAAAGCCATTGTAGTATTTAGCGGAGGGCAAGATAGCACAACGTGTTTATTTTACGCTAAAAAACATTTTAAAGATGTTGAATTGGTAACATTTAATTACGGTCAACGACATGATGCAGAAATTGAAGTTGCTACACGCATCGCAAAAGAGCAAAATTTAAAACATCATATTTTAGATATGTCACTATTATCACAATTAACTCCAAACGCCTTAACACAACATGATATGGACATTGAAACTGGTGAAGACGGTATTCCAAACACGTTTGTACCAGCACGTAATTTATTATTCTTATCATTTGCTGGTGCATTATCTTATCAACGCAATGCCAAACATATTATTACCGGGGTTTGTGAAACGGACTTTTCAGGTTATCCAGACTGTCGTGATAGCTTTATTAAATCAATGAATGTAACGCTTAGTTTATCTATGGATAAAGACTTTGTTATTCATACCCCTTTAATGTGGTTAGACAAAGCACAGACATGGGAACTTAGTGACGAATTAGGTGTTCTAGATTATATTCGACACAATACACTTACATGCTATAACGGTGTTATTGGTGATGGTTGTGGAGAATGTCCAGCATGTCAATTAAGACAACGTGGTCTACAACATTATTTAGAAATAAAAGGAGCGAATTAAAATGATTCAACAACTTTATCCATCAGTTACCCACCCCTATAGTTTTGAACTTAATAAAGATTTTAATTTTTCAGCCGCGCATTACATTCCAAGTGAAGATGCCGGTAAATGTATGCGAACACATGGACATACTTACTTTGTTAATTTAACAATTGCAGGGGATAAACTCGATCATAATGGTTTTTTAATCAATTTTAGTGATTTAAAAAAACTAATCCACGACCAATTCGATCACTACTTATTAAATGATTTAACTCAATTTAAAGATAAGAGTCCTTCAACTGAAGTTGTAGCTCAAACAATATATAAAATGGTCCAAACTCATCTACAAAACTGTGATAATCAACCTCAATGTGTTCAAGTTTATCTACGTGAAACGCCGACTAGTTATGTCGTATATCGCCCAAAGGAGTATAAATAATGGCTGCTAAAATTCCAGTACTAGAAATTTTTGGACCTACGATTCAAGGTGAAGGACGTGTTATAGGTCGCAAAACGATGTTTGTTAGAACTGCAGGCTGTGATTATCGTTGTAGTTGGTGTGACTCTGCTTTCACTTGGGATGGAAGTGCTAAAGAAGACATTCAGTTAATGACAGCTGAAGAAATATATAATCAACTGAAAAAAATCGGCGGTGACCGTTTTGATCACGTTACGATATCTGGAGGTAACCCAGCACTAATTAAAGGTATACAAGATTTAGTGGATTTATTTGAAGAAAAACAGATATACACTGCTTTAGAAACTCAAGGAAGTAAATTCCAACCATGGATGAGACAAATTAACGATTTAACTATAAGTCCTAAACCACCAAGCTCCAATATGAAAACTAACATTGACATATTAGATAGTGTAATCGAACAATGCATTGAATCAACACTTAATTTAAAGGTTGTTATTTTTGATGATGATGATTACGAATTCGCCAAAATGATACATCATCGATACCCAAACATTCCTTTTTACTTACAAGTAGGTAACCCCTACCTAGATGATGATGTTGACAACCATACAGAGAAACTTTTGAGTCGATATGAAGCATTAGTTGATAGAGTGATGGCTAGTAATGATATGAACCAAGTTTATGTTTTACCACAGTTGCATACGTTACTGTGGAGTAACAAAAAAGGTGTTTAATAATTACTTTATAAATGAAAAATATTTTTTAAGTGTTTTGAAATGATTAAGTTTGTTTTAATTGGTATAATGTTCTAATGAACTATGTGAGATAGGAGTACAGCATGATTATATATGTATTGATTAATATCGCCGTAGTGCTTGGTGTACTCGGCTTTGACTTATATAAGCACCAATTCAAGCAACTTAAATTTAGCTCCGTATTAATAGCAATAACGATTAACGCTTTAATTAATGCTATCGTCATCGACAAATTTAATTTTATAACATTATGCTCAATCGCTTTTTTTATATGTTGGTTGGGACTTCAATATTACTTGAATCATCAACACTATACACTTATTATTTATGAGTATAAATCGATTGCCTTGATATTTTCTATCATAATAAGTTGCTCATTATTTATTACCTATGGATCAAGTGATCAATCCATTTACATGTCTGTTCCATACTTAGCGCCAACAATATTCTTAATAGGTGCTAGTGCGATATTTTTAGGTACTTTCTCTAGAGGAGAACTTGGAATTTTTAAATTTATAAAAAAGCTTAAATTTCCAATTACTATAGGCTATATGCTTATTATAATTTCGATTGTATTATTAACTATTTTGACACCATTCTGGTATATCTTCTTAATCATTTATATTCTTTTAGGTATCTATCTAGCATGGCAACTTAAAAATACTAATTTAAAACATCATATAGAAAATAATTAAACGCTTGAAGTTTCATCATTTAAAACTTCAAGCGTTTATTTTGATTTTTATTAATGTACTTTTTCTTTCTCTTGCTCTACTACTTTGAGATCGTGCGTTGGTTCTTTTAAATTTGATGCTTGCACAATATATTTAGGTCGTTGCTTAACTTCATAGTAAATTCGTCCAATATATTCACCTACTACACCAATAGAAATCAATTGAATTCCGCCAATAAGTAATACCGCAGCTATCGTTGTAAAATAACCAGGATTATTAATGCCATTGACCATTATACCTATCAGCAGATACAAGATATAAACGATACTTAAACTGAATATCGTCATTCCTAGATAAATCATCGCACGTAAAGGTTTATTATTAAATGAAATTAGCCCATCAATACCATAATTTAATAATTTAGTGAATGTCCATTTAGAATGACCCGCTTCTCGTTCTACATTTTGATATGTAAAGATTTTAGTATTATAACCAATCCATTCAAATAAACCTTTTGAAAAGCGATTATATTCTTTAAGAGAAGCCATTGCTTTAACTGCACGCTGACTCAATAATCTAAAGTCACCGACACCATCTATGAATTCAATGTCTTCGACAAAGCTATTTATCAATTTATAATATAACTTAGTCATTGACTTACGGGCTATGTTCTCTCCTGTTCGATCTCGCTTAGCAATAACTTGGTCATACCCTTCTTGGAATCCTTCTATCATTTGTGGAATGAATTCTGGTGGATGCTGTAAATCTCCATCTACCATCACCACAGCGTCACATTTCACACTATGTTGAAAACCAGCTATCATTGCTGATTCTTTACCAAAATTTCGGCTGAAAGAAATATATTTAACATGCAGATCTAAGCTTGCTAAATGTTGAACATGGTCGATTGTGTTATCTTTACTACCATCGTCGACAAATAAAAGGTCATAATCATACCCTTTGTCCAAGCTATCTTTCATCAAAATTTCAGTCAATTTGTCGTAAGTTTTTGTTACGACTTCACCTTCGTTAAAACAAGGCACAATGACTCTGATTTTCATTAAATTACATCCTTTTCATCATTCTTAGTACTATTTTATCAATAAAATAAATAACTATTCTACTAAAAACTATGTAATTAACAAATAATTAATAAAAATTAAATAAAAAATATACAATCATTCTATAATTTTCAATGTCTGATTCCATTTAATAGAAACCAATTTATTTTAAATCACCTATACTCACTTCATCAGGATCTTTACCTTGACGCGCATCGCGATTTAAACTATCTATTTCAGCTATTTCTGTTAGTTCTAGGTTGAAATCAAATATATCATGATTTTCTCTTATACGTGATGGTGTTTTAGATTTTGGAATGACAACACGATTATGTGCCACGTGCCAACGTAATACGATTTGCGCTGGTGTTTTATCATACGCTTTTGCTAGTTTTGTTATAGTAGGATCGTCTAACAATCCTCTGTTTCTCATTAATGGCATCCATGCAGTAACTACTATATCATGCTTATCACAGAAATCTTGGACTTCTTGTTGATTAAAGTAAGGATGTACTTCAATTTGATTAACTTGAGGTACAATATTAGTTTCACGCATTAATTTTTCTAAGTGATGCACTTTGAAGTTACATACTCCAATTGCTTTTATTTTACCTTCTTCATATAATTTTTCTAATGCCTTATATGTTTCAATATAAAGTTCATTTTTTTCGCAAGGCCAGTGAATTAAATATAAATCGATATATTCTAAACCTAAATTATTTAATGAGCGATTAAAATATTCAAGTGTACTATCATAACCTTGATGGTCGTTCCATAGTTTAGTTGTAATAAACAAGTCTTCACGAGGCACTCCACTATTTTTTAGTGCTTTACCGAGTGCTTTTTCATTGTTATAAAAATATGCTGTATCAAATGCACGATAACCATCATCTAATGCAGCTTGAATCGCTGTTTCCATTTCTTCATCTGTAACCTTATAGACACCTAAGCCAAGTCTCGGCATCGGATAACCATTGTTTAAAATTTGTGTGTCATTTACCATAATATATTCTCCTAACGTTCTTGATAATTTTTAATCTATTAATAATTAGGATAACTCTAATCGAGTGTATTGAACAATTAAAAGGACTGGGACTGAATTCTTTAGAATTCGTTGTCCCAGCCCTCAAAATTGAAAAGAACTGAGAAACACTTCATTTAGAGCGCCTTCTCAGCTCAGTCAGCTTATGCAAATTTGCGATATAGCTTTGTATAATATTAATTCATCCAATACTCTTTAAATTATTCACGACTTTCATCGCTATTATCTTTTTTATCTTCACTTTCATCTTCGACTTTACCGAATGTTAGTCTATTATCGATGAACTCATATTTAAGTACAACCCAAACTAGTTGATGATTGTCCATTTCAGACACAATCCAACGATCATATTGCGTATCGATATGATCTTCAACTTGTAAATTAGTGTTGTGGGCTTGGAGCCAACCACCTATTGTATCAATGTCTTCTGAATCTTCAAATTCAATGTTGAATTTTTCATTGAGGTCATCAAGAAGGACACGTCCATTAATCTGATACGTATCTTCACCAAGTTTAACGATGTCATTTACTTCATCATCATCAAACTCATCACGTATTTCACCGACAATTTCTTCAAGAATATCTTCCATTGTTAAAATACCAGCTGTGCCACCGTACTCATCAATAATTAAACTGATATGTACGTGTTCACGTTGCATTCTAACTAACGCATCACTAATGGGAGTTGTCTCTGAAATCATTGGTAATTCATGGATATAATTATTGATTTTGATAGGTTTCCCAGAAGCATACTCTGTTAAGAATTCTTTAACGTTAATGAAACCTTTAATATGGTCTTTGTCTCCATCCTCAGTAATGGGGTAACGTGTAAATTGATGTTCTTTAATCGTCTCTAATAATTCGTCAACATTAAATGGTTCATTTAAAGTCACCATCTGAGTACGTGGTACCATGATATCTTTTGCATGTCTCTCATCAAATGAAAAGATATTTTGCATATAGTTTAATTCTGTTTGGTTGATTTCTCCACCATTATAACTGTTGTTAATAATGATCTTAATTTCCTCTTCTGACATAGCATCAGTTTGAGCGTCTGGATCAACACCCAACATTCTAATTATCACACGTGCTGAACCATTCATTAACCAAATCAAAGGTTTCATTATATTACCGAAATAGTACAATGGTCTAGCGTAAGTTAGGGCTAATTTTTCTGTATGTTGAATTGCTATAGATTTCGGTGCTAATTCACCTAATACTACATGTAAGTAAGTCACTACGATGAATGAAATTACAAATGAGATTGTTGTAGTTAATGCATCAGGTAACTGTAATAAGTTAAATAGAGGGTGCAACAATTTTTCAAATGTTGGTTCCCCTAACCAACCTAATCCTAATGAAGTAACTGTAATACCTAATTGACAGGCTGATAAATAATAGTCAAGATTCGCAATCATCTTTTTGACAATTTTAGCGCTACGATTACCTTCTTCAGCTAATTGTTCAATACGCGTTGAACGTACTTTAACTAATGCAAATTCTGAACCTACGAATACTGTTGTTAATGCTATTAATAGAAAAAATATTACTAAATTTATTAAGGTCACTGTATCCAATTAATTCCCTATTCCTAGGGATTCACCTCCAAATAAATGTGTCCCATATGGGTAACACGAATTTAATTCGTAATGTACTTTGACGATATAAACACATGTTAAGACCTTCCCATTGCGACACCCCCGAAAAAATGTATTACTTTTATTTTATCATATATTAATTACCAATAGTTGATTGTAACGCTTTTGATTAAAAAGTTACAACTTATCATTTAAAACTAATATTGCGTAATAGTCAAGAGAGGACTACACTAAAGCGCTTGGAAGTCACAAAGCATAAATTCTTTATCACTAAAACGCTTTTCTTCCTATGACATACTCTCATATGTCTACCCATTTTTACATATTTTAATGACTCTATATCAATTTGAAATGATAATGTTTTATTATCACTGTAATTTATGACTAAGACAAAAATGAAGTAAGACATAATTCATAATGAATTCATTATCTTGTCTTAATCTTGATAATATAGACTCCTCGTCTAGTTATGAAGAATAAATTAAAGTATTAAAAAATCTCTTGCCCAATTATTAGGGCAAGAGATTTTTATTTCTATTCATCCATAGCTTTTGAAGCTTCAATTTCGTTTTTAGTTACTTTTGGTTTCAATAAACCATACATAATTGCTGAAACAAGAGTACCTACAATTAAAGCAATTAATGTTTGTAAGATATGACTAAAGTCAGTCGCTGCAATAACAATGATACCACCGTGTGGTGCATTGATTCTTGAACCTAATGCTAATGCAATTGCACCACCTACACCTGAACCTACCATCATTGATGGGATCACACGTAATGGGTCAGCTGCAGCAAATGGAATTGCACCCTCAGTGATGAATGATAAGCCCATCACATAGTTTGGCACGATAGAACCACGTTGTTCTTTAGTGAATTTACGTTTAAAGAATATCATTGCTGTTGCGATTGCTAATGGTGGAATCATACCGCCTACCATTGCTGCTGTAATTGGTGCGGCATTTCCTTCTGTCAATGCTGCTGTGGCGAATACATATGCTGCTTTGTTAAATGGTCCACCCATATCGATAGCCATCATTGCACCGATAACTAAACCAAGTAATACAATATTTGAACCTGATAAGCTATTTAATCCATTTAATAATAAGTTATTTAACCATGCTGCTGGCGGGTTAAATGCATAAATCATTAATAAACCAGTGATAGTTACACTTAATAATGGATAAATTAACGTTGGTTTTAAACCTTCAACTGCTTGTGGTAAGCCACGTGTAATATATTTAATACCTTGTGTTAAGTAACCTGCTAAGAAACCTGCAATAATACCACCGATAAATCCAGAACCACCAGAAATTGCTAACATACCGCCAACTAAACCAGCTGCGAAACCTGGTTTATCTGCAATACTACGAGCGATGAAACCTGATAAGATTGGAATGATTAAGGCAAAGGCACTCTTATTACCTATATTCCATAATTGTTCTGCAAAAGCGTTGTGCTCAGAGCTTTTAGGGTCAAATGAGTTAGCCCCGAATAAGAATACAATAGCCATCAAGATACCACCAGCAATTACTAAAGGTAGCATATTTGATACACCGTTCATTAAGTGTTTATAGAACGCTTTACCAAAGCTTTGTTTCTCATTACTTTCACTATCTGTAGATTTAGAGTTACCACCACGTGCTACAAATGGTTTACGACTTGTATCAAGTGCTGTGTTAATAAGTTCTTCTGGTCGTTTGATACCATCAGCAACTGGTACTTCAACTACGTTTTTACCGTCGAAACGATCTGTTTCAACATGAACATCTGCAGCTACGATAACACCTGTCGCACGTTCGATGTCTTGTTGAGTTAAATGGTTTTTAATACCGCCTGAACCATTTGTTTCAACTTTCATTTTAACGCCCATTTTATCGGCTTGTTTTTTCAATGCATCGCGAGCCATATAAGTATGTGCGATACCTGTAGGACATGCTGTAACAGCTAATACATAAGGCTCATTAGTATCTGTCGTATTTGCAGAACCACTTGTCGCACCAGCGGTCGCTGCCTCTTGTTCTTGTACTTCTTTTTCCCTTCTTTAGTTGCTTCATCATCCGCATTATCAATAATTTGAAGCACTTCTTCAGGAGAGTTAGCATGTAGTAAGCTTTCTCTCACTTTATCATCCATTAAAATACCAGATAATTTAGCTAGTGCATCTAAGTGTGTTTGTGCGCCACCTTCTGGAGCAGCAATCATAAAGAATAAATGTGCTGGTTGACCGTCTAAACTTTGGTAATCCACACCTTCCTTAGATTTACCAAAAGCAATGGCTGGAGATTTTACTGCTGCTACTTTTGCATGAGGAATAGCAATTCCTTCTCCAATACCTGTTGTACTTTGTGATTCACGATTATGGATTGCTTCTTTAAATTGAGCAATATCACTTAACTTGCCAGCTTTATCTAATTGATTCACTAATTTATCAATGACACCATTTTTATCAGACGCTGATAAATCCATAGCAATTGTATCTTTTGTTAGTAATTCTGTTATTCTCATTAATTTTACTCCCCATCAAGTACTGTAATAGTAACCTGTGATTTAATTTTTTCTATATCTTCTATTGTCGCTAAATCTTCAGTAAATGCTGTTGCTGTCCCAGAAGCAACAGCTTGTTGAAATGCATCTTCAAGTGATAATCCGGATTCAAGACCTGCCACCATACCAGCAACAGTGCTATCTCCTGAACCAACCGTATTAACAACTTGTCCTTTAGGATTTTGAGCTTTTATACTACGTGCTTTATCTATATAAATTGCACCATCTCCACCTAAAGATATAATGACTGATTGTGCACCTTCTTTTAATATTTCACGACCATACTTAACAACATCTTGGTCGCTCTCAACAGTCATATCAAACATTTCTTCTAATTCATCTTTATTAGGTTTAATAAATAATGGTTGATATTTTAGCACTGTGTTAACTAAATCTTTTTCAGCATCAACCACCAATTTTGCACCTGTGCTTTGAGTTATTTCTGCAATTTGAGCATACGCATCACTTGGAATACTCTTAGGTACACTACCAGCAACAATGACTGTATCTTCCTTTGTTGTCTGTTTAATTTGATTTAATAATGCTAGGAATTGGTCATCAGTAATAGACGGTCCAGGTGCATTAATTTCAGTTTCGTCACCAGATTTAAGTTTTACATTAATACGTGTATCATCATCAACTTTAATAAAGTCCGTTTTAATTTGACTTTCTTCTAATGTCTGAGCTATAAATTCTCCAGGAAAACCTCCAGCAAATCCTAATGCTGTAGATGATACACCTAGTGTTTTTAAAACACGAGATACATTGATACCTTTTCCACCTGCAAATTTATAAGTAGATGTCGCTCTATTTAACCCTTTTATTTCAAATCCATTAGTAAACATAATGTAGTCAATAGATGGATTGAATGTTACTGTATAAATCATGATTAACCTCCTATAAACACGTACTTCTCTTTATATTGTTCAAAATGTGAAAGTTCTATTGTTTGCTTTGAAACCACCATTTCAACATGGTTTTGACTAATTGGCACATGTGCAAAATAAACTTCATCTATTTTTGAATGATCAAGTAAAACATATGATTGATTTGCTTGTTCCATGGCCTTCTCTTTTATTAGTGCCTCTTTTTCATCTGGTGTCGTAAGACCATATTTTAAATCTAAACCATTCATTCCTAAAAAAGCCTTATCAAAACAATAACGACTCAAGGTATCAAGTGCACTAGCACCTACTGTGGCAAATGTTGTTTCTTTAACCTGTCCACCTATCATCAAAGTTTTGATGCCTTGGTTAAGTAATTTTTCAACATGTGTTAATCCATTTGTAACCACTACAATATTTTGTGCTTTAATGAATGGAATCATTTCAATCGTTGATGAACCAGCATCCATAAAAATGCAGTCATTATCTTCGATGAGTTTTGCAGCAAATTGACCAATCACTCTTTTTTCTTTTAAATTTTGCGACAATTTATCCGACAGAATTGGTTCATTATTTCTATTACTATTTAATGTTGCTCCTCCATGAACTCTTTGAAGTCGACCTTGTTGTTGCAATTTCGATAAATCTCTTCTAACAGTTGAAGCGCTGCAACCTGTTCGCTCTATTAATTCTTGGAGTGTGAGAAAATCTTTTTTCTTTAATTCCTGAAGTATTAAGTCATGTCTTTTTTCAGAAATCATTTAACCACCCCGCTTCAACTCACATTGCAATGTGTACGCTTACATTTTTCAATCACAAATTGTCAAAATCAATCAAAAACATTCATTTCGGTTTAAAAATTAACAGATATTACACAATTTGTCATCCCATTTGTAATATCTGTCACTATATTGCTATTTTTGAGTAATGTCTTCTACTTGTGCATTTGTCATTGAAACAAGATCCTCAAGTTGTAACACAATTTGAATTCCTCGTTGTCCACCACTCACGATAATTTTTTCGCGTAAAGAAGCAGATTGATCAATCGTAGTTGGAAATAAATGTTTCATACCTACTGGAGAACAACCACCTCGTATATAACCTGTTACTTGTTTCAAATTATCTAATGGCATTAGCTGTAATTTCTTTTCATTAACGACACTTGCCGCTGCTTTCATATCTAATGACTCACTGACTGGAACTACAAATACGAAATGATCATGTTCAGCATTTTCTAATACAAGTGTTTTAAAAACATCATGGACATTTTCACCGACTAATTCTGCAACGCGTTCACCATCCATATGCCCATCTTCCAATTCAAATGTTTTGACTTCATAATCTATTTTGGCTCTGTCTAACATACGCATCGCATTTGTTTTCTTATGTTTCATACACGTTCACCTCAAATTCATCTTTAACTATAATCTTACTACGCTTTCTATGAAAAATAAAAAGAGCGCTCTTCTCTATTATAAGAAAAGGCGCGCTCATTGTGCGTTATTAGATAAGGCTTCTATTTTACCCGTTTTATTTACTGCAATATTACTACTTTGTGATTGATGGTTTGGATTCAATTGATACGTAATATCTTGATTCGTTTCACCACTACGTTCTAAATTGACCACTTTACCATATTGATGATTCGTATAATTTTGAGCAATTATTCTACATTCTTCAGAAGAATATTCATGCTTATTACTATTTGCATTGTCATGGGAAGTGGAATCTATTTTATTATAGTGTGTTTTCATTTTGCGTTCATCGGCATTTTTCTCTGATGCTTTAGCTGTGTGGCTTGTAGTAATATCTAACATTTTTTCAGTTGCAGAGACACTACTCATCTTTGAAAATGTAGAAATTGTCTGATGCACTTTAACTAAGGCATTTTGGTTTGTAGCTATAAATAATAAGAAAGCTAGACATAACGATAAAATTACAGCCACCATACCTAAAAGTATGTTTTTTAAATTCATCTCCTTACCCACATTTCTCTCTAAATTTTTATTTATCTTAACATATATATAGAGTAAAAATAATTATGTAGACTGCAATTTAAAATAACTGTAATCTTTGTAATACTTCTATTAATAATCGACGCTATATTGTTACAATTTAACAACATAAATGTAAAAACAAGCAATGACATCGTCAATTTTTCAATTAAAAACGAATGATGTCATTGCCTATTCTATTTAATATTCATATTATCTCTTACTTATCTATTCTATGGTCTTTACTTCGTTGTGTGTTTTCGACGTCTCGTTGCTTGCAGTGCTTTTTCAACAAAAATAATCACGATACCGAACAACATAACTATGATTGCCATATATAAAGGAAATTCCACGTTAACATCAAATAAAGCGCCTGCTACTAATGGACCTACAAAGTTCCCCATACTAGTAAATGTGGAGTTTAATCCACCCGCAAAACCTTGACGATTACCTGCAATGTTAGAGAAGTAGTTCGTAAGTGCTGGACGAATCAAATCGAATCCAATGAACACGATAAAACTAATAAACATGATCGTCCAATAACTATGCGACAAGATTAATAAACCAAGTACAATCGCTGAATAGAGTAATGACCAGATAATAAAGGTTAATTCAGTCATGTATTTCATAAATTTGTCGAAGAAAAAGACTTGGAATACCGCTCCTGCTACGCCACCACCAACAATTGCGATTGAAATATCACGTGGTGTATAGTTGGCTTTCTCAGATGTATAAAGTGAGAATAATGTTTCAAATGCTGATAGACCAAATGCCAGTACTAATGTCAAAATAATTGGCGTAATAAATACTTTCCAGTTAATTTTTGTAAATACTTCCGGTTCGATTGAATGGAATCCTTCAGTTGTTTCTTTGCGTGGGTTATGAATTAATAATAAAGACATGATAAATGCTAATACACCTAAAGTTCCCGCAAAGTAAAATGGAGCTCGATGAGAGAATTCCGCTAAAAATCCGCCAATCCCTGGACCTAGAATAAAGCCTGAATTGATAATAGCTGACATGTACCCAAAGTTCTTGGCTTTGTCTTTAGCTGGTGAAATATCTGCAATCATACCAGTTACACCAGGCATTACCATTCCTGCACTAAAACCACCTAATATACGAGAAGCGATTAATACAGGAAAATGATGACCGATAGCGAATAGAAACTCCGATATGGCAAATAGAACTAGACCAATGCAAATAATTAATTTTTTTCCAAGTTTATCAGCCATCGTACCACCGAATGGTGAAATAATCATTTGAGATAAGGCAAACACTGCTACCAATATGCCTAAGTCGCTACCTTTTAGACCTAAATCTTTTAAGTAAACGGGGAGTACAGGTATTACCAATCCGATACCTACAAAGATTAAGAAAATATTGAAGTACAATGTAAATAATTGTTTTTTCATGATGACACCTCATTTCATTTTTTGTTTGGTAAATTTTATCATTTCATTGAAGATCAATTTTAATCACGCTTCTGATTAAATATAAATGAGCTACGTCTAATAACATAGTTGAAAATTACATAATATTAGGACATTGTATACTATTTAACTTCTATATTACAATAGTAAGATTTAAATTCTAAGCAATAAAACTTACTGGCTAGTATAATGTAGGTAACTTATCAAATTGAGGTGACGATGATGAAATATAATAAAGATGGTCAAACGTTTCTTTTAGTGCTAGACAAAGGCGAAGATATTGTAGAAGTCCTAACACAATTTGCTGTGGAGCAAGAAATGAAATTCGGTTCAGTTAGTGGTATAGGCGCATGTGACAACGTAACGTTGAATTTTTACAATTTAGACACTCAAAAATATGAAGCACGTGAAGTTAATGAAGCTTTAGAACTAACAAGTTTAATTGGCAATATTTCACATATTGATGATAAACCATTTGCGCATTTACATGGAACATTCGGAACACATGATTTCCAAACATTGAGTGGTCATTTAACGAAAGCTGTTGTATCAGCTACGGCTGAAATAGTAATTCAAATGACTAACTTAGATGTTAATCGTACACATGATGAAGAAACTGGATTGAACTTATTAAGACCTTAATGCAATTATATAAATTAAATTAGCCCATAGATGACATATTTAGATATGCATCTATGGGTTATTATATGTATTCCTCATTTATTACATTAAAATAGCGTTTTATATCTTTAAATTTCTTTTGACTAGATAAACATAATGCTTAAATATTTGATTACCATTTAGGTAACCTTTATTATTAATCATTGACTAACTAAAATAAACTCTTATTTTTTTAAAGAAAGTAGTGTTTAACATGACTTCGCGTTATATTGCCAGAATATATTTCATAATACTTTTCACATTCTCACTATTTGAAACACGTGTTTTTAATTTTATGAGTTTAAACCTCTTTTTAGCTTATATACCATTTGAGTTATGCTTACTATTAAGATTATTTAAGCCAAGAAAAAAATATGAATGGCCACTATTTTTAATATTTGGTTTAATTTTTGTATTGCTAGTGCCTAATACGTTTTATATGCTAACGGATTTAATTCATTTAAATCAATTTACATTTGATTTTTATGTTCAATTAAATATTATGGAATGGCTGTATTTTACTTACCTATTATTAGGCGTCTTTTTAGCAATGTATTGTATGATTCTTATATTTATAAATTTGATGCATTTCACTTCAAACTTATGGCTAAATCGTACTCTAATTGTAGTGCTTATGTTCTTAAATGGTTTGGGTATTTATATGGGTCGATTTTTGAGATTCCATACTGTTCATTTGATTACTGAACCTTTCACTATTATTCATCAGGTGATTGCATCTTTAAATACACAATCCATAACATTTATTTTACTTATGGTATTACTACAAACCGTAATCATTATATTCGTGAAAGGAGTGAGAGTGGCAAAATGATTTGGCACATTATGATTCTTCTAATCATTATTATTGCTTTACAACTCATTATTGGACATTTCTTTCATAAAAATGGTTTTAGTATGACACATAGTATTATCCTTATGTTATTACCACTTGGTATTGGTTTGTATCTCGTTCAAATTTTTTATTATGAACGCCGTTATCCTAAATGGGAAGTGCCATTAAATGTCAAACTACGATTAAAATATATGTATTTAGTTACTTTCTTAGAATACGTAGCCGTATATATATGCCTATTTGCCTTAAAATAACACTCAAAACCTTGGTGAAAGTAAGTGTTCACACACTTACGTAAGTAGTTCTAATATAGGTAATGAAACATAGTTGAGTGCGGGGCCCCAACAAAGAGAATTTCTTAAAGAAATTCCACGAGCTAAGAAAGTTGGGGTGCGGGGCCCCAGCAAAGAGATTTTCAACAAGAAAATCTACAAGCTAAGCAAGCTGGGGTGTAATAAATTTTGGAAAATATTATTTCTGCCCCACTCCCTTCTAACAAAAGTAAATTGGAGTGAGACAACATTTAATTTGATTGCTATCTCACTCCAATTATTTTTTATATTTGTTTAAATACTGACATAACATGATCTCTTGCTTCTTTATGATCGACTAGTGGTTTTGGATAATCCTGACCTAGTTTAATACCTTCTTGTTCTAACTCCGCTTCATGTTTAATAGGTTCATGTAATAATTTAGGAGTAACATCATTTAACTGTGGTATAAACGTTTTAATGTATAAAGCATCTTTATCAAATCGTTCACTCTGACGACTTGGATTAAACATTCTAAAGTAAGGAACAGCATCTGTTCCTGTAGATGCAGACCATTGCCAACCATGTACATTTGATGCGGAATCAAAATCGATTAATTTTCTTCTAAAATAATCTTCACCCCAAGTCCAATCAATGAACAAATCTTTCGTTAAAAACTGTGAAACAACCATTCTCATACGATTATGCATAAATCCAGTTTGATTTAATTCAGTCATTGCTGCGTCAACTATTGGAAAACCAGTATGCCCTTCACACCAACTTTTAAATTCATCCTTATTATACTCCCATTTAATGTCACGATATTTTTCATTAAATGCCTCATGAGCTGTGTTTGGATATTGTGTCATTAACACATAATAGAACTCTCTGAACATCAATTCTCGTATAAGCTGTTCAATATTATGTTCGTCCTCTTCATAACGCTCTAACAATTGAGTAACAATTTGTTTAATGTCTATTATGCCATAAGCTAAAATGATACTTAACTGACTCGTTAAGACTTCAGGCAAATATTCACGATTGGTTTCATAATTTTGTATGTCTTGATCTATGTAATCATTCCATTTTTTAATTGCTTTTGATTCTGAAAGGCCAAACTTCGAATAATCTTGGTTTAACTTTTGCTGAGATTTCACGAATAAATCGGACAAGTCCTTTAATTTATAGGCATAAGAGTCATGCTTTCTTAGTTTGGAACGATGTGCCTTATAAAAGCTGGTAAACACTTTGTATGGTTCCCCTTGTTTGTTCATCGTAGCGCTTGGTTTGAAATAGTGATTGGCACGCACTGTGGTAACTGTAATATTGTGCTTGTTAAAAGCCTTTTTTAAATGACGAATATCATAACTTTCTTGATGATAACTCATAATATCGCCAGCAACAATAACTTCATTGATAGATTTATCCTCACAAAAATCTCCTAAATCACTATAGTCTAACAAGAAGGGTTCAATATCATACTGTCTTAAGTCATTTAGAAATGATTGCATTACACCAAAATAATAATTTGCTTTCATGTCTGTGTCATCTTCTTCGAATATTTCCTGTGGAATAATGAGGTAGCATTTCTCAATATCCTCTTTATTTTGATGAATATATTCAAATAATGGATTATTATTAATTCGGAAAACGCGATTTAGTATTACACCTATAGTCATCATTTCACTCCTGTTATTAAAGGTTCATTAACTTTACCCTTTTTCCAATAATTAAAATCAGAAACTTTATGTTTCGACCTAATGGAAAACCAAAGTCTTTAAACCAATCCTAACCATTTCCAATACGTCAAACTAAATATAATCACTAAGATATAGGCAATAACCGTTAGTGGTACACCTGTCTTTAGGAAGTCTTTAACTGTGAATGTACCCGTACCATAAGCAAGCATGTTTTGTGGTGCGCTAACGGGTAATAAGAAACCAAAGCTAATTACAAATTGTTGAATTAGAACAAATCCAATCGATTGATCACCTAAATGTAATGTAGCTGTAAGTGATATAAATACTGGTATAAGCGCCGAAGATAAACTTGTTGCACTCGCAAACCCAAGATGGATCAAGATATTAAATAGTGTTATAAGAGCAATAGTAGCTATGAGTGGCATATGTTGTAACCCCATAAGCCCGAAGGTTTGGTCACTCAGCCACTGTGCAGCGCCTGTTTTTAATAGTACATTCCCTAGTGAAATCCCTACTCCAAATACTATAATTGTTCCCCAAGGTATTGTTTTTTCTACACCTTTCCATGTAATAACACCAACTTTAGGTGTTAACATAATTGCCAAAGCAATTAAAGTAATGGACGCAGAGTCTATAGGATGTAGAATCTTTTCAGTAGACCAGAAGAAAAGTAATAACACAGATATCATTATCAGACGCCATTCTCTAAAAGAGACTGGTCCTAATTTATCTAATTCTTCTTTGATCAATTCTTTACCGCCTTCAATTTCTTTATGTTCAGGCGGCATCACTTTCATCATGATAAAGAATAACGCGATTGACATAAGGATAGACCATGGTGCAGCATATAAGAACCATTCTCCCCATGACACATCGTGTCCTAAGTTCTGATTAATAAAATTAGTAGCTACAATATTTTGAGCAGCCGCTGTTTTTATACCAATGTTCCAAATCGAAACAGCCTGGACTGCTGTAATAATTAAAAGTGATGCAAGTTTACTTTCCTTTGATACTTTGAATGCGGCAATCATACCTAATAAGATTGGTACAACTGCACCCGCTCTTGCAGTTGCTGAAGGAACAAAGAAAGCTAGTAAAATTGAAACTAAGATTGCACCGATAACAATATTACGTGTTTTATTACCTACAATTGATAGCACTAGTAAAGCCAAACGTTTATGTAATTGCGTCTCTTGCATCGCTGCTGCCAAAAATAATGCCGCTGCTACTAATGCAACCGCAGATGTCGAAAATCCACTAAAGGCATGCGTTAATGCATTTCCCGTGCCTAACCAATCTGTGCCAGATAATATTTTATCTCCCTCTTTTGGATTACCTAGTTTCTCTGACAGTTGTTGGACTGGACTAAATCCACAAATTAAAATGATTAAACCTAAAATCATTGTTGCTGATACTGGATACGTCACAGCTTCGGTTACCCACATAATAACGGCAAACGCTAAGATGGCAAGTGCTCCTTTTGCCATTATTGGTAACCCTGCTGGTGTTGGTAATAACAAGATAATTAATAAAATGGCAAAGCTTATAATAATCCAAAATGGCTTATAACCACTTTTACTCTTTTTTTCCTTTTTATTTTTTAAAAGGTTGTTATTCTCCTGTGTAGCCTGCACTTTTTCCATAGTTACCACTCCCTTAATTCGTCAAATTCAGTATATCAAGAAAGCGCTTCAATGATGATGGAATGTGACAAAATACACAAAACATTCACTTTTCATATTATTTTAAGCATAAAAAAACTTTGTGATAACGTCTTACTGACTATCACAAAGTCTATGTCATTCTTAACAAAATTATTTAACCAAAAATTTCACGATTTAAGCCAAACACATATAATAGCGTAAAGAATGTAGCCGCACTCAAAACAGTCAAAATTAAAGATAAAATAAGTGTTCGTTTGAAGCGATTAATAAAAGCTATGAATAAAATACCTAAATTGTATGCAAAAAAGAGTCCGAATAAAGCCATTGTCACTTTAATGTTAGTATAAAATATATTAAACAATAGTACGATAATAGCAAAAACTGTATAAGGAATCGTAATACATCTAAATTCAAAACGAATTTGCTTCGTACGTTTATCCTCGTTATTCATGGTCAAACCCTCCTATTTTTATTATAAAACATAAAAAAGTAAACGCCTATGTCATAACTGTGACAAAACGATATTATGTGAATTGAATCATATCAAGTTGATTACGTAATCTATCTGTATCTAATGACTCTCCAATGATAACGATAGTCATCGGTACGTCTTTATCGATAATGCCATAATCAGGTAAGCCCATTGCATATTGAAATTCATATGTTACTTCTGGTAGATCTCTAAACTTCACAAATCCTTTTAAGCGAAGTACACTATCTGGCAAACGCATAATAAATTGATAAAATAACTGACGGTCTATTGCTGCTGTAAATGTATACTGCATCGACTGAATCCCATGATGATGTGTATGTTTATGCTGAATTTCATTATGTTGAATCACTTTACCATTGATTTGTTCATCGTTAAATTGACTATAAGTAGTAATAATTATAGGCGCTTGTGGATTGAGTTTATTTAAATTTTCTTTAACGTCGTTAAGTGCTTCTTCACCTATTAAATCAATTTTATTTAGTATTATCGTATCACTATAACGTAATTGTTCTTCTAATAACTGAGTTGTTGAAGGACTATAGACTTCTTTTTTAGTGAATCTTTGTGCATCTACAATACCAATAATTGTTGGTTCGTGAATATTTTTTATTATTGTAGGGTCTTGGCAAGCCGAATAAATCTCAAGGGGATGCGCTAAACCAGTTGCTTCTATAAGAATATGACTCGTATCTGTTTGATCAATCAACTGTTTTAATTGGTTAACTAAATCGTTATTTAAATCACAGCATACGCAGCCATTAATTAATGAATGAATAGAAACATCATTTCCAAGTAATAAACTATCAACGTCAAAAGATCCAAATTCATTCATTATAATTGTTATTTTCTCATCTTTTTTTAATAATTGCTCTATATAATGTTTTAGAAATGTAGTTTTACCACTTCCTAAAAAGCCATTTACGATTGTAATTGATATTTTTTCATTTTTATTATTTATCATTTTAAAATCTCTTTTCTTTTTAAAATTAATTTGAATATGATAATATATGTATTTATTTTAGATTACACTTGATTAAAATAGAAATATCTTCTAGAATTTAAACATACTTTAATTTTAGCATGGCATTGAGACGAAGTGTGTTGCAAGTTATATTTTATACAACATAGACGAAATTTAATCCGAAACATAGAGAGACGGATAGAATGTCTGGAGGAGAACTTTAATGTCTGAACAACATAATTTGAAAGAGCAACTCTGCTTTAGTTTGTACAATGCACAAAGACAAGTTAATCGCTACTATTCAAATAAAGTCTTTAAAAAGTACAATCTTACGTACCCACAATTTTTAGTGCTAAGTATTTTATGGGATGAATCTCCTGTAAATGTTAAAAAGGTAGTTACAGAACTAGCTTTAGATACTGGTACTGTATCACCTTTATTAAAAAGAATGGAACAAGTTGACCTCATCAAACGCGAACGATCTGAAGTTGATCAACGTGAAGTATTTATTCATCTTACTGAGAAAAGCGAAAAAATCAAACCTGAATTAAGCGATGCATCTCAAAAAGTCGCGAATGCTTCTTCTTTAAGTAATGATGAAGTACATGAACTCAATCGTCTATTGGGAAAAGTCATCAATGCTTTTACCGAGTCAAAGTAAAATGACATGCTAATACTAAGCCAATTAAAGTTATTCGTTTCGAATCAAATTACTATATATTTATCAATAACGAAAAACCTGAGTTATCTATAACAGATACCTCAGGTTTTTCGTTTTAAGGCAACGTATGCGTATATTTAAACATTGTCTAATTCATTTTTAATAAACGACTTAAATAATGGTTGCCATGACTTAGTTCATCATAACTCCCTTGCTCTTTAATCTGTCCATCAATAAGAACAACTATCTTGTCGAAATATGGCAGTAATTTTAAATCATGCGTTGCAATAACCAATGTTTCAACTTGTTCATCAATCAATTGCATCACTTGTTTAGTATTATCCTCATCTAATGCAGTCGTTGGTTCATCTAATAACCATATTGGGGAACCTTTTAGAAAAAGTCGACCTAATGCAATACGTTGCATCTCACCACCTGATAATGTATTTCCATCTAAAGTGATTGTTTTTTCTAAATCTAGATAGCCTAAATTGAGGCTCGTTAAGACACGTTGAATGACATCATCACTTTTACTAGAGAACATATTGTAACGTAATGTACCATCAAATAATTGTTGTGATTGTAAAAGAACATTAAGCTTTTCAAAGCGAATGTCTTCATCTAGTTGTGATATGTTCTGACCATGGAGAGAAACTTGTCCTTCATCGATATCGTACAAACCACTCATAATTTGTAATAATGTACTTTTACCTGAACCAGATGGTCCAACAATCGCTACTTTTTCCCCTTTCCCAACAGTTAAATTAATATTGGATAACGTTGGTAATTCTTGATGTTCATAACTAAACGATACATTCCTAATATTGTAGACGTTACTCTGTTTTGTTACCAATGATTGCTTAGATTGATCTACTGGATATGATAGAACATCATTTAAACTATTTAACGCTTCATCTGTATCTGCTTTGTAATATGCAAAGTTACTCATAGGCACTGTTTGTTCGAATAAAGTTAACATCATCAAAACAATACTCGTTAAATACACAACATTTAATTGTCCTTCTTTAACTTGAATAAATCCCAATGCTAAGGTAGCAAATATCGCGATCATTGCGATTATATTTAGCATATAATCATATAAAGTTAAAAATCTCGTTTCTTTCGATTGCATTTTGTCATACGATTCTAATGCGTTCATTAAATCTTCACGATAGGCTTCTGCATTGTTAAAACGATTTAACTCAGCATAGCCTTCTTTATAATCATAAAATTGGGTAATCGTAGTTTGTTGCTGTTGTTCAACTTGTTGCTTCAATTTACCTGCACGTTTGGCACTCAACCACGGTACAAGCCAAAGTGAACACAACATACTTATAATGATAACTATAGCATGCATAACACTAAAATATACCAATGTTACTGCTGCAATAATTGCTGTGAAACCAATGACAACCGGTGGATAATAGACTCTTAAATAGATGTTTTGTAAAGCTTCGACTTTGCTTATCATTTTAGTCAATAAATCAGCAGATGAATATTGGCGATATAAATTAGGTACTCTAGGGATTAATGTTTCTAAAAATTGAACCCGAACATCTCGTAACATTGTAAATGTCGTTTTATGTGATAGTAAACGCTCCTCGTATCTTGCAATCGCACGTATAAACCCGAATAACTTAACTGATACAACTAACACCATTAATGCATATAAAGGTGCGCCTAAAGCACTTTGAGTTACCATGTACCCACTTAAGAAGAACATTGCTAATGCAACGACACTCCCAATAACACCCGTCAATATTGCTAATATTAAATATTTGTCAGGTCGAAATCGAATTTGTGATTTCACACTAAGTCACCACCCTTTTCAAGTCTTACAGAAATCGTTTGATCATCTTCAACTAAGTAACCATCTTTTATAAATAATCGTCGCGTTGCTTGACGAATCGTTGAATCGCGATGCGCAATCATAATCATCGTTACCCCTTCAAAATGTTGTGCGATAACTTGTTGGATAACAGTTTCAGTCTCTATATCCAGGCCAGTCGTAGGTTCATCAAAAACAACAATATCAGGATTCATCAATAATACCCTTGATAACTCAATACGACGCATTTGTCCGCCTGATAGCATTTCTCCACCTTCACCTATTCTGCTATGAATATCATTTTTTAGAGACATAACCTTTTCTTTTAGCCCAACCATCTCTAACACATGAAGAATTTGGTCGTCATCAACTTTTTTAAACATTGCTATGTTGTCTTTAATTGATGCTGAAAAAATAAAAGGATTTTGACTGAGCATTCCAATTTGATTAACACATTTGTTAAAGGACACATGCCCACTCGTCGGACGTACTATTTGAGTAAGTAATTTTGATAAAGTCGTTTTACCTGCACCACTTGGTCCTACAATAGCTATATTTTCACCCTTATCTATCTTGAGCGATATATCACGAATGGCATAAGAAGGACTATTAGGATATTGGTAATTGACGTTGCGCATCTTAATAAGTGATTCTTGTTGCTCTTTTACTATTTCTCGATTAGTAAGCGGTGTATTTTCAGAATCTAAAAATTCAAAAACTACATCACTAGCACCCTCACTTTGTTTACCTGTGTGGAAAGCTTGTCCTAAATCTTTTATAGCATTATAAAATTCAGGAGCTAATATAATTGCAATAGCTGCTGTTTTAAAATCAATATTATGAAAAACAACAAGACTTAATGCTGCTTCTAATGCAACCAATCCAATACCAAGCATACTTATGAATTCGAGCATCAAACTTGATAAAAATGCACTCTTTAATATGCGCATCGTTAAATCTCGAAATTGTGTACTATCTTCGTATACTTGTTTTTTCGTGTGGGCTGTCTGTCTAAAAAGTTTAAGTGTAATCAGTCCCTTAGACACATTAAGAAAACGTTGGCTAAACTGATTTAAATACGTCATTTGATCTTTTGATTCATCACGTGTTTTAAGTCCAAAAATGATATAAAAAAGTGGAATAAACGGTGCTGTAACTATCATTATTAATGCAGTATTTAAATGAATAAAACACATTGCTATGATAATCATTAAAGGGATCATCATAGATTTAAAGACCTGTGGCAAATAATTTTTAAAAAACGGGGATAGTCCGTCTATTGTCTCTGTTAAAATATTAATTTGCGTTCCTGTAGCAATAGTTGATTCTTTCAAAACAACTTCTCGACGCAATTGATGTTTAACTTTGCCAGCTAACGTATCACCTAATCTTAAGTTAATCATATTCAATGTTGCTCTAAGAATTAAAACGATTAATATGATAATCAATAATGAATTTACAGAACTCAAATGATTGTAAAGCACTCGATTTAAAAAACTCGCAATACTTATATTCTGAACCACTACTGTTATTGCTAAGAACATACTCACAATTCCCATAAATAATGGAAATACTTTATAATTAAAGACTAAATTCATTAGTTTTTTCACTTTATCTTCACCTAATTTATTATTATAAAAGGTTCTTAAATGTTTATCATTTAATATCTTTTGAAAAACAGTGACAATATAATGAACATAACATCTCATCCTTAAGTCCGTTGCGATAAGTTACGTTATATCAGTAAATTAATAAAGGTACTGCGATATATTGTATATAAAATCAATTATTAGTTATCTCATTATTATTAGCGTTGATTTGATGCGTTATGATATTATAGAAAAGTGAATTTTGACAACAATATATTGAAAGACAACAATATTTTAAATTTTTAATAAAAGAAAGAGGTTACTTATGATTATTATCGAGTTTATCAAGGGCCTTATCTTAGGTATTGTCGAAGGTTTAACTGAATTTGCTCCAGTTTCATCTACAGGTCATATGATTCTAGTGGATGATATGTGGTTAAAATCGACTGAATTTCTAGGTCCTCATTCAGCTTTTACATTTAAAGTCGTAATTCAATTAGGTTCTGTTTTTGCTGCGGCATGGGTATTCCGTGAGCGTTATTTCGAAATGTTACATATTGGCAAATATAGAAACACTTCAATAAATGAAGAATTCCGTTCTAAACCACGTCGATTAAATTTACTACACGTATTAGTTGGTATGATTCCAGCTGGTATATTAGGTGTGTTATTCGACGATTTTATTGAAGCGCATTTATTTAGTGTTCCTACTGTAATGATTGGTTTATTCTTAGGTGCAATTTATATGATTATTGCAGACAAATATAGTAAAAAAGTTCAAAATCCTAAGTCAGTTGACCAAATCAATTATGTTCAAGCATTCGTAATTGGTATCTCTCAAGCGGTAGCAATGTGGCCTGGTTTCAGTAGATCTGGCTCTACGATTTCAACAGGTGTCTTGATGAAGTTAGATCATAAGTCTGCTTCTGACTTTACCTTCATTATGGCTGTACCTATTATGCTAGCTGCAAGTGCACTATCTTTAGTTAAAAACTATCAACATATTGAACTTGCACATATTCCATTTTACTTAATTGGATTCTTGGCTGCCTTTATTGTTGGCTTGATTGCAATCAAAACATTCTTACACTTAATTAATAAAGTTAAGTTAGTACCATTTGCAATTTATCGAATCGTATTGGTAATAATTATAGCCATTCTTTACTTCGGCTTTGGAATTGGTCAAGGCATTTCAGGTTAATTATAAATCAATCTAATAGTGGCTTTACGTCACATAACATCGTCAAAGATTTAATCTTTGGCGATTTTTTTAGTCAATTAGCTGACTAAGACACTCTCTTAACCTACCTAGTTTTACTCAAGTTAATATAAGGGTTCTAGCTAGTTCCTTCGTTTAGTATGATGTATCATAGGGTAATGAAGATAAATAGTAAATCTAATGGAGGCAACGAGTATGGACAAAAAGAAAATCATTAAAACGGCGATTAATGTTTTACCAATCATTATTGTGCCACTAGTAGTAGAACGTAAGCGTATTAAATCTCATCCTGAGGTACAAAAAGCAACTCATGCAACGACAAATGCAGGACAAGCGATTGCGAATAAAGCAACAGGTGCAAAAGAGTATTTAGGAGATAAAAAACAAGAATTCGACAACAAACGTGAATTAAAGAAAATCGCAAAAGAAAATGACCCTGAATACATTCAGAAGAAAGGCGAAAAATTAGCTAAGAAAAACTATAAAGAAGCTGACAAAATGAATAAAAAACTTCAAAAAAATATCGAACAACGTCATAAAGAAGAAGAAAAAGAGCGTGAAAAGAACGAAAAACAACGCATTAAAAACATGAAGAAAACTCAAAAATATCAAAAAAAGTTGGTTTAACTCCTGGTAAACTTGATGATGAGACAGAGAAAAAAGGCGAAAAACTTGAGAAAGATAATAAAAAAGACGTTAATAAGCTAGATAAAAAGCTCCAAAAAAATATTGATAAACGTCATAAAGAAGAAGAGAAATTACAAAAGCAAGAAGAAAAAGCACGCATCAAAGAAATGAAAAAGTTCAAAGATCATGAAGCTGAAAGTGTTGTTACACAAAATAAAAATGAAGATAACAATAAGGCGTAACGCTTTATGACACGTGTAATCATTGATGGAGATGCTTGTCCAGTAGTTGATTCAGTAATTGAATTAACTAATGGGACAGGCATTTTTGTTACCATTTTACGCAGCTTTAGCCATTACTCAAATAAAGTGCTCCCAGATCACGTTGAAACAATTTATATTGATGATGGACCTGATGCTGTTGACTATAAAATTGTAAAGCTAGCTACACCAGAAGACATTGTAATAACTCAAGATTATGGACTTGCCAGTTTATTACTATCTAAAGTTAAGATTGTAATGGATCATAAAGGGCATTTGTATCGTTCAAGTAACATAGATATGTTATTACAACAACGTTATAATAATGCACAGATAAGAAAGCAAGGCGGTCGTCATAAAGGGCCTCCCCCTTTTTCAAAAGAAGATAAAAAACAATTTGAGCGTGCATTTAAATCAGTTATCAAACAACTGTAGGAGGAAGAATAATGAAGCGAATTGCAGTATATTGCGGTGCTAGTAAAGGTAAAGACCCCATTTATGTTAAAGAAGCATACGAACTTGGTAAATATATGGCTGAGCAAGGTTATGAATTAGTTTTTGGTGCAGGTTCTGTAGGTATTATGGGTGCAATTCAAGATGGTGTATTAGATCACGGTGGACATGCTATTGGTGTAATGCCTAAGATGTTAGATGAAAAAGAAATCACTAGTCAAAAAGTGAGCGAACTTATTCTTGTAGATTCAATGCATGAACGCAAACAAAAAATGGCGGAACTTGCAGATGCTTTTGTAATGGCCCCTGGTGGCGCTGGATCTCTTGAGGAATTTTTCGAGACTTATAGTTGGGCGCAAATTGGCATTCATGAAAAACCAATTGCCGTTTATAATTTAAATGGATTCTTCAATCCACTTCAACAACTTATAAATAGTATGATTGAAGAAGGATTTATTGATGAAAAATATAAACAATTAGCACCTTTATATAATTCTAAAGAAGATTTAATTAATGGGTTACTTAATTTTAAACCCTTAGGTATACGTACATACGATTAATTATAAAGCGACATGTTTTGGACTATTATATTTATAAAAGTGATTATTTATCACATAATATAACCATCCAATCTCATGTCGCTTTTAATCTTATATTGATAATTGTTTATAATAACGTACTTGTCTTTTTAACATATGATATTTGCTTAACTCTGGTAATTCAAAATGGTCATATAATGTCATGCCAATTTTTTCCATTACTTTTCTAGAAAGCAAATTATTTTCTGCAGTAAAGCTATAAATAGCTTCAATCCCCTTTTCTTTGGCAAATGCTAACACAGCTGTTGCACCTTCAGTGGCAAGTCCGTTACCCCATACTTCTGGAATAAGACGCCATCCAATTTCATATAGTGGTAATTCCTCAAATGGGTATTGGCTATCTTGAGGTATATAATTAACCCCAATAAAACCAAGCCATTCGCCAGTCTCTTTAAGTTCAACTGCAAATAAGCCTATACCGTTTTCTTTAATAATGTCATCCATTTTTTTCATATCTAATTCAGAACGTCGATAACTTAATAAACTTGGAAAATAGCGTCGCACTTGAGGATTAGCATTCATCTTTTGAAATGGCAATAAATCTTCTTGCTTCCAGTCTCGTAATTTAAGTCTTTCTGTTTCTATATATGTAGCCATTTTCAACACCCCATTTTAAAGAAATACATGAGTAAAAAGTGCGATATGGATATAGACCATAGCACACTTTATCCGTCTTTAAATTTGATTGAGTAACTAATTAACCTCTAGATATATAACTAACGAGTTCAATGTGTACTGGAATCTCTTTTAAACAATCGCGTTGATCTTTAGGTGCAACAAAAGTTGCATCTACAAAGTCATTACGATGGTTAAGTTTAAATGTAGCTACAAATGTGTCGGTATCAGATTCAAAGTTTGGTAAGTGTGCAACCACACGTTTGATTTCACCAGTAGAATCAACAATTGTACGTCCAGTAATATTTTCTATTTCACGTCCTAATTCAGGTAATGTGATTTCGCGACCTTCTAAAATGTGAAAATCTTGTTCATGCATGTGTCATCTCTCCAATATTATAGTTTATGTTTAAACGTTTTATTATGTAGTTAAGCTTAATTTATACAATGATTAAAATGTGAATTGTAAATGATTTAAATTTAGTTTACCCTACATCCGTACATGTCAAACTTGACGTATGAGGCCGGCTAAATTGCCTTCATTATTTAAGTAATTTTATTAACGGCTACTTGATGATGTATCGTCTGAGCTACTTTGTTCACTTGTAGCATTTTCACCGCTATTTGATTGACCCTCTTGAGTATTACTAGATGGATTAGATTGCTGTGAATCACTACCACCATTTGTCTTAGAAGTATTCGTTTCGTTACTTGACGTGCTATTTTCAGTGGTACTTTGGCTCTTAGACTGTTTGTATGTATCACTATCTGATGATTGATTTGAGTCACTACTATCACTTTCATCACTTTCCGAATCATCTTTAGCTGATTCTGTCGCAACTGAATCATCCACTTCTTTTTGAAGCTTTTCACGTTGGTCGTTAAGTTTCTCTTTTTGCTTTTCTAAGTCTTTCTTTTGATTTTTCAAATCATCATTTTCTTTTTGAAGTTCTTTAACATCTTTCTCCAATGATGCTCTTTCATCACTTTTACCGCAAGCAGACAACATAAGTGTCGCAGAAAGTAGAAGTATCAACCATTTTTTCATGCTTTTCTCCTTTATTACGAATGAGTAATATTATTTTAACATGAATTAAGAACCTATTCATTTGTTTACCTTAGGTCTTTACGCATTTTTACATGACTTATCGCATAACCATTCGCTTTATTGAACTCAATCATTGCATCATTTGTAGCATCAACCATACCTTCAATTGATTTAGCACCCATTTCAATCGCCCAATTTTCTAAAGCAATCTTTAGACGCTTAGCATGACCCAGTCCTTGAAAATGAGGGTCAGTGTATATCATCTCAGTGATTACTTTTTCTTGAACTGCCTCAAAATGCCCCCAAATAAACGAAATTAAGCGCCGTATGTCTTCGCTCAATTCAATTAAAATTATATCATTACTGTGCTTTAATCGTTGAATAATCATATCTTGACGTAATCCAATTGATAGATGTGTCGCATTGTAATGTATTTCTCGCTTTTCAATATAATATTCTTGTATCTTTGCGATGAATTCAATCCATTCCATATCTTTAACAGTTAGTTTTCGCATAATGACTTCCTTTATGTTATACATTATATTCTATATTTATCTATGGTATGATTATCCATATTTAACATATAATAATCTATTATTTTTAAAAATAAAATAAGTTTAGACGTTAAGGAGCTTAGTCAATGAAATCCACTGCGAAATTAGCACGTGAAAATAATGTAAAATCATTGCGCCTAAATAATACAGATAGAGAAATCTTTGAAAATTATATGACATACATCCGCGCTGATTTACGCGTCAATCCGCATGACAGTGAGGTAATGCTAAGTCGTATATTAAAAAGATTATTAGAAGCTGAGAATGAAGGTACTTTAGCATTAGAGTTTTTCGAACATAATCCAAAAGCACATGCTAAAAAAGAAATTAAATCATTGCCTAATGAAACGTTTCAAAATATATTTAAGTATATTTTCAGGAATTTTATTTTTTTAATTGGTATTTTTTGTTTCTTTAAAGGCTTTATTGGCTTTTTTATTGGTGGAGATAATAATGAAGTTTACTTGTATACATTTCCGATTAGTGTCATAGCAGGTTTATTTATTATTTTTATGTTTATATTAGTCATATTTAAGACGGTTCAACTTCAAAGTTTCAATAATTCACATTGGGTGTGGTTATTTAATTACACTATTATCGCTTTACTGTTAGTCGCTCTATTTTATGTCTTTTTTATTCCGCAATCATTTTTAGCTTTTGGTCCTTACATTCTTATTAGTAATTGGTCATTTATTATAATTTCAGCCATCATTACGCCGATTGCTTTTTATATACAACATCATTTTGTTAACAAAGATTCAAATACTATCTTATAATACGTTGTCACGATGAACTAAGACTTGTAAAGTAGCATTTTATAAAAATTAAAAAGGTTAAGCATCTATATCGTACGTGCGCAATGATGTTCTCAAAAGACGAATTGAAAACTCAAAGCCACTTTGATATGAATGACTTAACCTTTTTTTAATTATCCTACTAAAAACACATCTATAAAGAACCAAATGACCATAATGAACATAATTAACGCTTGTGCAACTGAACTCGCTAAAAATGCTACTACAGATCCAATGCTTGCTTTAAATGCTTTTCCAAAATCAAAATCTTGCACTAATTCTACAATGAGCACTGCTATAAAAGGTACGATGATAATACCGAATGGTGGAAGGACGAAGCACCCAACAATCACACCTATTAACGCAGCATACTCACCCAGTTTAGAACCGCCAAAGCGATTTACAAAGTATTTATTCATTAAAAAGTCAGATACTAAAATAAATACAGTGAACAAAATCATAGCTACATAAAATATCCATGATAACCCATATTGAGAGAATCCAAATTGATAAATTAAGAATCCTACCCATAGCACAAGTACAGATGGAATAATAGGTTTAATTAAACCTACAAATGCTAAAACAAATGATAATAGTATTAATATCCATAAAACAACTTCCATTACTTAACTTTCACATCCTCTTCCGTATATTTTTGATCTTTCGTAAAGAATATCAATATCATTCCTATGAAAATAGATGTTGCTGAAACGAAGAAAACATTCTCCAATCCAACCCAATGGCTCATTGCACCACCTAATAAATTTCCTAACAACTGTCCAATTACCATTGCATTCGCAAATAATGTTGAAGCATAACCTGGGAAATCAGGTAAAATATCTTGGAAATAGCTAATACCTAATCCGAGTAAGATAGCTAAAAATAGTGCTAAGAAGATTTGTCCAATCATCATAGCATAGATATTTTCAAAAACACCAATACTAAAATAGAAGGCACCACCACTAACTCCACCTATGATTAACAACGTTCGAGTAGCTAACTTAGCAGATAACATACCTAATATAACCATAAAGGGAACTTCTAAGCCGGCACATAAACTTGCTAGCGTTCCTACATATCCTTCTTGCTCCTTAAGATAATCTGTGACAAATAGCGGCATATTCATTGTGTACATCCATTGACCTATATGTAATAAAATAAATGCTATAAATGGAATAAATAGTGTTTTATCTTTAAGCATATTAGGCGCAGTCTTCTCAATATTGGCTGTACCACCAACTTGCTCTTTTGCTGATAAATTTAAATCTTTATAGAAGAAGATTTGTAAAACAAGTGTGAATAATAAAATAAAGACGGTGCCACCAAAAAGTCCAGCATATCCCATAAATTGAATTAAATACGCTCCGATTAACGGACCAAATAAGAAACCAAAAGAAAACATAGAGCGTAAAACAGTATTGGCAAATTTGGCATTATTTCTTGAAGATGAAACGTTAATGGATTCACGTGCAGATGCATATAATTGTGGCATTGCTGGAGCGAATAACCCTTGAAAAATAGCGTATACAATAATAAACAACCAAATATTATGAATATAAAAATAAATCGAGAAACTAATAGCCCCCATCATTAGTGCACTAATGATGAGTACTTTTCTATTAATGCTATGCGTATCTGAAAAGCGAGCGACAATAGCATTGACTGTAAATTGACTTACTGCTGCTAGGGCAAGTAGAATACCGAATTGGTTAGTTGTCATCCCTAGCTCTTTAGTCGCGAATAAGACGAAGTAAGGTACTGTGATGGCAATCCCCATACCTAATAGCATCATATTCACAACGAATAATTTGTAGTTTTTTATATGCAACAATGCTGCAAACATTTTTCTACCTCTATTCTTATTTAATTACACGTTATCCTAATGATTAGCGAATAAAGTTAAGCATCAAAGTAACAAATGACTCAACTTGAGGGAGTTGTAACATGCTACTGTCATAACTCATAAATGTTGAGCGAATAAGTGGTTGATTGTCGATGTTTACCTTTTCAAATTCGAACATATTTTTATCTATATTTTTCATCATGATTTCCGGAAGAATCGTAACCCCTACACCACTTACTAACATTTCTTTGCATGTAGCAACTTGATCCACTGTTATTGTTGCGTGATAGTCTTGTCCAAGATTCTCATTATACCATTCTTTAATTTGATTAATATAGATAGGATCAGCTTGAAACTCTATGAAAGGTAATTTAGAAACCTCGCTCTTTCTTTCTTTTGGGTAGATAAAATAATGATCATCGTCAAAGAGGTGTGTATTAGTCAAGTTCATTACTTTATTTCCTCGAGTTATCATCACATGATAGTCTCTATGATTTGCTTTAATTTGTTCCGTAGAACCTACTTGAACTTGTATCTCAACATTTGGAAATTGTGAATTATATAAACTTAATACTTCTGGTAATAACGTTTGACCAATCAATGATGAGCAGCCAATTGAAATGGTACCATTCACTTCTCCAATATGGGCTTGCATTTTATCAAAAAATACACGCTCTCGTTTTAACATGTCACGAGCGTGCTCAATAATCATAGCACCCTCAGTGGTAGTGATTAATTGTTTCTTTGTACGGATAAATATGTCTACACCAAATGAATGCTCTATTGCTTTAAGTCGTTGTGTTACAGCTGGTTGAGAAATATATAATATTTCTGCTGCTTTACGTAACGTCTTGGTTTCATCTAATGTAATTAATAATCGATAGTCTTCTATTTTCATAGCTTCCCCCTACTAATGTTTATTCATGAACATGGCTATGAGCAACAAAAAAAGTTTAAGACCGAAACGAAAACTATATAAACAATGCTTCACATTTACTTATCGTTCCGCTTCGCTCCTAATATTAAAGGCTTAGAGTTCCATCATTTCCCTTTGTTTACATGTGGCTTATGATGTTGAATATGTTTTTTATACGTCTTATTATAATTTGGTTTTTTCAACTTACCAACCATCTTGTTATAGCAATACAAAATTCGATTATTAACATCATCAAAATTTTCATTGATTTCAATCATCAATTGATGCGCAATCATATAAGCTTCATGATATTGCTTTTTAGTGATTTGTTCATTTTTTAATGCTAATTTCAAATCATTTTCATCAACGAGCTCATATTCTCCAGTTGATGGTAACACAAGCACATCCAAGAATAAATCGAGTGTTCTAGCATTGCCCTTTTGAGTAATATTCTTAATATTGATATCGAAGTAATACTCCAATGGATTTCCTTTATCATCAAACATTGCAGTAATACTATATCGTTTCTTTTCCGGCAAAATCTGCAACCATTGATAATTGTCATCAGCAACAATTATATTCTGGCCTACTACCGTCACCTCTAAAGGTTCACGAACCCTCTTCATCGTGACCAAGCCAATAATACCCTTAAATCTATTATTATTTACCTTAACTTCTATGTAATCACGTTCTAATAGGCGACGCCAGTGACGTTTATCTATATATTTAATTTTCATAAAGCCACCAACTCCTTGTCATTATTATATTAAACTAACTAATTGATGTCATCTTTGGTCGTTTTTAATTGAATTACGCACATAAACATATAAAAATTTTCAATTTTATTTTACTACAACTAATTAATTTTTAGGGAAAATTGACAAAAATACTCGTATTTGATAGTTTATATTTATATTATCTGAAAATTCTAAATAAATTGATAAAGGAGGAACTGCTATTGACTTACAGACCTTTTAAAGCAGACCATGTTGGAAGTTTGTTACGACCTCAAAGATTAAAGGACGCTCGCGCTAAATATAATCAAAATGAAATCAGTGGTGCAGAGCTAAAACAAATAGAAGATGAGGAAATCGACCGTATTATAGAGAAGCAATTAGAAATAGGTTTACATAGTATTACTGATGGTGAATTTCGAAGAAGTTGGTGGCACTTTGATTTCTTAGAAAATCTAGATGGTGTCGAAGGTTACACTCCTGATCACGGGCTAGAATTTGAAGGGCTAGAAACGCGTGCCCATAATGTAAGAGTAGTTGATAAAGTTAGATATAATCCTAATCACCCCCATTTTGACCATTTCAAATTCTTATATGACAGAGTTAATGGACGTGCTACCGCAAAAGTATCAATTCCGAGTCCAAACCAATTATTCCACCCTAACATATTGAATGAAGATATTTATCCAAATATTGAAGACTTTGCTCATGATATTTCTGAAGCTTATCGCCAATCATTGCAACATTTTTATGATTTAGGTGCAAGGTACATACAAATAGACGATGTATATTGGGCTGGTCTGACTGACGGTACACATAAAGTTCGAGGACGTCAACGTACAGATGAAGAAAAAGTTCAAGCTCGTAAATTAGCATATAAGGTAGTAAATGATGCTGTCGAAGGTCTTCCAAAGGATTTAATTTTAACTACACACATTTGTCGTGGTAACTATCAATCAGCATGGGCAATTTCAGGTGGTTACGAAGCGATTGCTCCGTATTTATTTAAAGAGCACCTGCATGGATTTTTCTTAGAATATGATGATGAGCGTTCTGGCGACTTTGAGCCTTTACGCTATTTTGATAAGGATGCTTATGCCGTACTAGGTTTAATTACTTCTAAGACACCCGAACTTGAAGATAAAGAATTAATTAAACAACGTATTAAAGAGGCACAACAATACATCTCTCTAGATCAAATATGTTTGAGCCCTCAATGTGGATTCGCTTCAACTGAAGAAGGTAATCAGCTCACAGAAGAAGAACAATGGACTAAATTAAAATATGTTGTAGAGCTATCTAATGAGTTATTAGGCAGCGCTAATTAGCACCTTATTGAATTCTACAAAGAGCCTGAGCATAATTCAATGACTCAGGCTATAAATATATATTGGCAGAAGTTTACTGATTTAAAAATGCGCTTGTAACAAGCTTTTTTTAATTCTAGTCAACCTTGCCTGGTGGGCGGGCCCCAACAAAGAGAATTTCTTTAAGAAATTCTACAAGTTAAGCAAGTTGGGGTTCGGGGCCCCAACAAAGAGAATTTCTTAAAGAAATTCTACAAGCTACGCAAGTTGGGGTTCGGGGCCCCAACAAAGAGAATTTCTTAAAGAAATTCTACAAGCTACGCAAGTTGGGGTTCGGGGCCCCAGCAACAAGAATTTCATTAAGAAATTCTACAAGTTAAGCAAGTTGGTAATACAACGAAATAAATTTTGGGAAATATTATTTCTGTCCCACTCCTTTAAGTCTATTGGTCTATGTTTAATAAGGCATATTGTTTAATAATTGCCTCGTGTTGAGGATACATACTGTACAACTCATCTTGTGTGAATAATTCAAAATGATTAAAATCAAATGCTGGTTGGCACATACATCCAACCAAACTATAGCCTTCTCTGTCTATTAAACTCGATGCAAAAATAGTACCTTTAGGCACTAAATACTGCAATACATCGCCATTTTCAATTGAAGCACCTAATTGTACTGATTGATAGTTCCCCTGAGGTGTAATCATATGAATGGTCAAAGATTCACCTGCCTGATAATACCATACTTCATCCGCATCGATACGATGAAAATGAGAAATATCACCAGTATTTAACAAGAAGTATATACTACTGAATGGTGCACGTTGTGCCTCATTTATTGTTTCTCGAATTGTTTCTTTATAATAGCCACCTTCTGGATGAGGTGTTAGATCAAGTTGTTTAATCCAATAATCTGCATTTTTCTTCATTATTTTAAATCCACATTATGGAAAACATTTTGAACATCTTCAAGGTCTTCGAGTGCATCAATTAATTTCTCAAATGTTGCTTGGTCATCCTCTGATAATTCAATATCAGTTTGAGGTAACATTTCAAACTCAGCAACTTTAAATTCTTCTACACCTGTTTGACGTAATGCATCTTGTACATGAGCAAATTGGTCTGGTTCAGCATAAACGATTGTAAGATCTCCATCTTCAATTACATCTCTAACATCAACATCTTGTTCCATTAATGCCTCTAAAATGTCATCAGCTGATTTACCTTCAATGCCGAAAGTAGCCGTGTGATCAAACATGTAAGCTACAGAACCTGATACACCCATATTTCCGCCATTTTTACCGAAAGCAGCTCTCACATCTGAAGCCGTACGATTTACATTATTAGTTAATGCATCTACGATAAGCATTGAACCACTTGGTCCAAAGCCTTCGTAACGTAGGTGATCATAATTTTCATCACCTGCACCTTTAGCTTTGTCAATTGCTCTATCAATAATATGATTAGGTACTGAATACGTCTTCGCTCTTTCAAGTACTAATCTTAATGCTTGGTTAGATTCAGGATCTGGTTCACCAGATTTGGCTGCTACATATATTTCTTTACCAAATTTCGCATATATTCTACTTGTATTTTTATCTTTTTGGGCCTTTTTCTCTTTAATATTATTCCATTTACGTCCCATAATGTCATCTCACTTTCATACTCAATAATCCTTATTATATAGCATTAATAAAGCATTGTCTAAAAAGGAAATAAACGCATTGTACGAAGTAAAAATGGCTCTATAATAAATTGGACTGATGACTAAAAACCATCAGTCCAATTTTTATGTTTGAATACAAAAATGGCGCAATTACCTCTATAATTATTAGTTACCACACAAAATAAAAAAGAAAGGTAATGCGCCTATGTGTAAGTCTATATTAAATACATTAAGAATTAAAGATAAAAATCTAAATTTTTCAGATGAAGTGATTGAGAAAAAGCACAAAGGACGAATGAGCTTATTTTACTATGCTGAGCTCACTTATCAACCTACACATTGTGAAAATTGTTCAACTAAAAATGAAAATTTCTCTATAGTAAAAAATGGTAAGAAAACCTCAACGATTACTTTACTTAAAATTATGGAAATGCCCGCTTATG
>NZ_MAON01000005.1:0-37312 GCF_001922505.1 Staphylococcus sp. MB377
ATAATTTGCGTAATCGAATTATTATAACTTCGCGACTATTTGCCTCAACAACAAAAAAAGAGATTAAACAACCTAAGGTTGCTTAATCTCAATATTTGGACTCATCAGTCCGATTTGACGTAGAGCCTTTTTTTAATACATATTAGTGATAAATCTAAACGCATGAAATTACAATAAAAATTTTAAAGGTAAGGTAAATGATAGTCGGCCCCCGCATAGAGAATTTCGTTCTGAAATTCTTCAAGCAAAGCAAGCTGGGGTTAAGTGAATACATTCCTCTCCCTAAGTCTTGTATATCATCTATATTTCAAGGTCGCTTGATTGTGTCACTTCAAAATCTTTTCCATCTTGATTTAATTTATCTACATGACTATAAACCTTATGCCATTCTGGGAAGTAACGGTCTAATCTAATTGGTTGAAAATTACTTGATTTCATACAAATTAATTGAGTTGAACCAGTTGTGGCAAGTTCTCCATTCTCATTATATACTTCATAACAATAAACTGATTTAAGTCTTGAATATTGCTCAACCCATGTTTTGATTGTCACTTTTTCAGGATAAAAAATTGATTTTCTATATTTTATTTGAAGGTCTACAACTGGAGAAATGATGCCCTCTTTTTCCATATCTGCATAACTAAAACCCAACTTTCGGATATAATCTGTTCGTGCAACCTCAAACCATGTTGCATAATTACCATGATAAATCACACCCATTTTATCTGTTTCTTGATATCTAGCTTCAATTTCAGTCATACTGTATATCATTCTTAAGTACCTCTTTTCCAAAATCATTCATATTTCATATTAACATAAAAAAGCCATGCCAACATAAAGTCAGCATGGCTTTAAAGTTCATATATTATTGCGCTAATTTATTTCTTAGAACCATTTGTAAAATACCACCATGACGATAGTAATCTAATTCAACTAGTGAATCAAATCGTACAATTGCTTCAAAATCAACGACTTCACCATTTTCTTTTTTAGCATGTACTTTCACAGTATCACGTGGACTTACTGTTTCGTCAATATCAACAGAGATAGCTTCTTTTCCATCTAATCCTAATGATTCTGCTGATTCACCATCTTTAAATTGTAATGGTAAAACACCCATCATAACTAAGTTAGAACGGTGAATACGTTCATAGCTTTGAGCGATAACAGTTTTCACACCTAATAAGTTTGTACCTTTTGCAGCCCAGTCACGAGAAGAACCCATACCGTAGTCGTTTCCTGCTAAAACAGCTAAACCAGTACCGTCTTCTTTATATTTCATCGCTGCATCATATATAGGCATTACTTCATCTGTAGGCCAGTAAGTAGTGAATCCACCTTCAGTACCTGGCGCTAATTGGTTTTTAATACGAATATTAGCAAATGTACCTCTTACCATTACTTCATGGTTACCACGTCGAGAACCGTAAGAGTTAAAGTTTCTAATAGATACATCATGATCTAATAAATATTTACCAGCTGGTGTGTCTTTACCGATTGCACCGGCTGGAGAAATATGGTCAGTCGTAACAGAATCGCCAAATTTACCCATAACTCTTAAATCTTTAAGTGGTTCAATTGTACCAGGCTCTTTTGATAAACCTTGGAAGAATGATGGATTTTGGATATATGTTGAATTAGGATCAAAGTCATATAATGGTGCATCTGTTACATCTATTTCATTCCACATTTCATTGTTATTATACACGTTTTTATATTCTTCTAAGAATAGTTCAGGTGTTACAACACTATCTACAGTATCTGCAACCTCTTGAATTGTTGGCCAGATATCGTTTAAGTAAACATCTTGACCGTCTTTACCTTTCCCAATTGGCTCATTTTGTAAATCAATATCAACTGTACCAGCTAATGCATAAGCTACTACTAATTGAGGAGAAGCTAAATAGTTTGCTTTAACTAATGGATGGATACGACCTTCAAAGTTACGGTTACCAGATAATACTGATGTAACTAGTAAATCTTCTTCAGCCACTGCTTTTTCGATTTCAGGTAATAATGGACCAGAGTTACCAATACATGTTGTACAGCCGTAACCAACTAAGTTAAATCCTAAGTCATCTAAATATTCTTGAAGACCTGAATCTCTTAAGTATCCAGTTACAACTTTTGAACCTGGTGCTAATGAAGTTTTAACAAATTCAGGAACTTTAAGACCTTTTTCAACGGCTTTTTTAGCAACTAATCCTGCACCTAACATAACATATGGGTTAGATGTATTTGTACATGATGTGATTGCTGCGATAGCAATATCACCTGTTTTCATTGTTGCAGTTGAACCATCAGCAAAATTGATATTTGCTTTTTTATCAAATTCACTTTTATCTAGTCCATGTCCTTGGTTACCAGCAGGTGCTGTAACAGATTTTTCAAATTCTTTCTTCATATCACTTAAGAAAATTAAATCTTGTGGACGTTTTGGACCTGATAATGAAGCTTCAACAGTAGATAAATCTAAGTCGATGACATCTGTATATTCAGGGTCTTCTTTATCTACAGTGAAGAACATATTATTTTGTTCTAAATAAGCTTTAACTAATTCAACATGCTCTTCTTTACGTCCAGTTAATCTCATATATTTAAGAGATTCTTCATCAACTGGGAAGAAACCACAAGTTGCACCATATTCAGGCGCCATGTTAGCGATTGTTGCACGATCTGCTAATGGTAAGTCAGTTACACCAGGACCGAAGAATTCAACAAATTTGCCAACTACACCTTTTTTACGTAGTTCTTGAGTCACACGTAATGCTAAATCAGTAGCTGTTGAACCTTGTGGTAATGAATTAGTTAATCGAACACCAATTACTTCAGGGATTGGGAAGTAAGAAGGTTGTCCTAGCATACCCGCTTCAGCTTCAATACCACCAACACCCCAACCTAGTACACCAATACCATTGATCATTGTAGTATGAGAGTCAGTTCCTACAAGTGTGTCAGGAAATGCCGTCTGTTCTCCATCAACATCGCGAACGTGTACAACATTGGCAAGATATTCTAAGTTTACTTGGTGAACAATACCAGTTGCAGGGGGAACAGCATTATAGTTATCAAATGCTTTAGTCGCCCAATTTAAAAATTGATAACGCTCATAGTTACGTTCGAATTCTAATTTCATATTTCTTTCTAATGCATCTGGATTAGCATAGCTATCAACTTGAACAGAGTGGTCAATGACTAAGTCAACTGGCACTTCTGGGTTGATTTTATTAATATCCCCACCAACATCGTTCATTGCCTTACGTAATGATGCTAAATCAACAACTGCAGGAACACCTGTGAAGTCTTGCAGAATAACACGAGATGGTTTGAAAGGTACTTCACCTTCATTTCCTTCATTGCCAAAGTTACCCAACGCTTTTATATGTTCATCAGTAATGACAAATTCATCTTCTTGTCTTAATACTGATTCTAATAAAACACGAATTGAGTAAGGTAATTTACTTATTTTTGTTAAACCTTGTTCTTCTAAACTTTTTAAATCATAGTACGTATATGACTGGCCATTTGCTTCAAATGTCTTTTTAGCTTGTTGCTTAATGTTAGAAGTCATTTATATATCCCCCTTGAATATTAAAATTCATATTTATATGCCTTTAAATAAATTGTATAATTATATGTTTTTCAAAACAACTGTATATACCTACATTTCACGTGATTTAGCTTTCGCATTTATAATCAGTATATATAAGTTATTCTTATCATATGTACTTACCACTATAAGTAAATATTATTAATTGAGAATGATTTTCATTAATATATAATATGATCTCTTTAAAATTCATAAAAAACCCTTAAGTACTTATAAAAGCACTTAAGGGTAATAATGTTATTATGATGACTTCATATTATTTTTCAGCGTTTCTTCTTGATTCACGCTTTTCTAAAATATCAGATTCATAATCTTGTTGTTGATATTTAACATAATCTTGAAGTCTATGTTTGTTTGGTTGAAGTGTTAATCCCAAGAATTTACGTTCTTGGTTTGCATCTTTATAGAAACTAATCATCATCATTATAACTACAAAGGAGAATGGGAACGCACTTATAATTGCCGCACTTTGAATAGCGTTTAATGCGTCAGCACCGTTTCCACCACCTGCTAGTAATAAGATGAATGCGATTAATGATTGAGAAACACCCCATGTTACTTTTACAGCACTAGAAGGTTCAAGAGAACCAAATGTTGTTTGCATACCCAACACAAATGTAGCTGAATCGGCAGATGTGATAAAGAATGAAGCAATTAGTACTAATGCTATAAATGATAATGCTATTCCTAATGGAACGTGGTGGAATACACCGAACAACTGAGTTTCAGGTGTCATTTTAAATAATTCAGGGTGTTTTTTACCTGTTTCGATACCTAACACACCAAATACACTGAACCATAAGAAACTTACGATTGCTGGTACTAGTAAAACACCTGAGATAAATTCACGAATTGAACGTCCTTTAGACACACGTGCAATAAATACACCTACGAATGGACTCCAACTTAACCACCAACCCCAATAATAAAGGGTCCATGAAGACATCCATTCACGTTTTTGACCATTTAAAGCTGCAGTGTCAAAACTGTTGAATAAGAATGTATTTAATAAGCTACCAGTTGAACTAGTAAACATATTTAAAATAAGTACAGTAGGTCCAACAATTAAAGCAATAATCATTAAAACAGTACCTAAACCAATATTTAAGTTACTTAAATATTGAATGCCTTTACTTAAACCAGACCATGCACTAATAATAAATAATATTGTAACTACGACAATTATAATAGATTGAACCCATACATTATTTGGAACACCAAATAAGTAATGAAGTCCACCATTAATTTGTAACGCACCCATACCAAGTGAAACGGCTACACCTACAACAGTCGCAAATACTGAAAGAACGTCAATAATTGTTCCTATAGGTCCTTCCACTTTGTCACCTAAAATAGGGCGTAGTGTACGTGAAATTAAACCTGGTTCATTTTTTCTAAATTGTGAGTAAGCTAAAGCTAATGCAACTACTCCATATACAGCCCAAGCATGGAATCCCCAGTGGAAAAATGTAGAACGTAATGCTTCTGTATATGCTTCAGTAGTTTTAGGATCAGCATTAGGTGGTGAGGCAAAATCTGCCATAGGTTCAGCTGCACCGTAGAACACTAAACCTATTCCCATACCGGCACTAAATAACATCGCAAACCATGAAACAGTATTAAATTCAGGTTTATCATTAGGTTTACCTAGTTTAAGTTTACCTATTGGACTAAAAATTAAAAAGATACAAAAGAATACTATTACAGTAGTCAAAATCAAGTAATACCATCCAAGCTTTTCAGTAATCCAACTACTGATGTCGCCTGTAATTTTACCAAATTGCTCAGGTAAAAATGCACCAATTAATACAACAATGGCTACTACGATAGCACTGTAAATAAAAACCGATGAAAACTTCTTGTTTTGTTTTGTTTCTTCAGAAGAAGAATTCATAATTTACTTACTCCTTTCCTATATTAAATTTAAAAATTAGTTTGAAATAACTATTGAAGTAATTTAAGATGCTATATTAAAGGATAACAAAGCCTTTATACAATATCAAATTTCTTTTAAATTAAACATTTACTAAAATATTTATATGTTGTATAATATATTTTATTCTTATGTGAAGGGTATTGAATTATGTTTAAAGAATTTAAAGAGTTTGCTCTTAAAGGTAACGTGCTAGATTTAGCAATCGCTGTAGTTATGGGTGCAGCATTCAATAAAATTGTTACATCATTAGTTACATACATTATCATGCCATTAATTGGTAAAATTTTCGGTTCTGTTGATTTTGCTAAAGATTGGGAATTCTGGGGAATTAAATATGGCCTATTTATCCAATCAATTATTGATTTTATAATTGTAGCAATCGCACTATTTATATTTGTTAAAATCGCAAATACTTTAGTGAAGAAAGAAGAGCCTGAAGAAGAAATCGAAGAAAATACTGTTTTATTAACAGAAATCCGCGATTTGTTAAGAGCTAAATAATCATAATTTAAGACCGTATGGCAATATTGTATTAATTTTGCCATACGGTCTTTTTTTAGTTCCACTTAAATCGAGTTTGACTTTGATATTGATTCGATGTTACCTCAAGTATTAATGGAATGCGTTGTTTAAGTTCACTAACGTGAGATATGATACCAACCATCCTGCCTGAAGTTTTTAATTTAACCAAAGTATCTAGAGCAGTTTCTAATGTTTCTTGATCTAACGTACCAAAGCCTTCATCTATAAACATCGACTCAAGGGTAATACCACCAGATTCTTGTTGAACCACTTCACTCAATCCTAGTGCTAAAGCTAGAGATGCTTGGAACGTTTCACCACCTGATAATGAACTAATATGTCTAGATTTATTTGAATGAAAATCAAACACTTCAATTTCTAAACCACTATAACCATGAGATATAGATTCTCTTCTTTTTAGCTGATATCTTTCCCCACTCATACGTTCTAAACGAATATTTGCTTGATGGATGATTCGTTCTAAGTAATAAACAAGCACATAGTTTTCAAGCGTCAATTTTTTATTATTTTTTCCTGATAGTACCTCTGATAATTCAAAGATTTCTTGTTGTTCTTTTAATTCTTTCTCTAAATAATTTATATGATCCATTATACTATTAAATTTGTCTTTATTTTTCTGTACTTGATATTGAATTGTAGCACTCGCTTCAACAAACTTATTATAGTTGGATTCAATTTCAGTTTTTGTAGCTTCCAATTTTTCAACCGATTCAGGTTTATTGTCTTTTGTAAGTTGAGATAGTCGTTCAATCTCTAAAGTAAGTTTTTGATGATCATGCTCATATTGCTGAATTTTCATTTCAATTTGCTCTTTGTTGTCTAACTTAGATAATAAAATTTCAACATCTTTGTATGAATTTAGTCCAATTCGCTTCATTTCTTGATTAATTTCATCGCTATGACCACTAATTTCTTGTTCAAGTTCTTTAATAACTAATTGATTATTGTTTAGATTATTTGTTTCGATTTCAATTTGTTGTTTTGTTTGATTTATTTCTTTCTCTAATACTTCGTTCTTAGATACATAATCAGTTACTATTTGTTCATATTGCTTAAAGCACTGTTCAAATTTATTAGTTTCATCATAATTAGTGTAACTTTTAAATTCTTTTATTAGTGTTTCAAATTGATGCTTCAATGATAAAAGTTTTTCATGCTTAATTTGCAAGCTATGATTAATATCTTTATGCTTATCTAGTGTACTTTTAAACTTTTCACGTTGCTTAATTTGAATTTGTAGTTTTTCTTTTTCCTTATTTTTAGTTTTTAATTGTTGTTCTATTTCGTCGATATCACTAATTTCATCATCACTTATTTCTAACTCACTCATTTGATTACTAATATAATCAGAAGTGGTTTCAAGTTTAGTTAACTCATTTATTTTTTTATTTAACTGATTATTAACTTCTTTTATTAAATTTTGATTCTTAGCAATTTCATCAAAATTAATATGTTCATTGAGAGACTCAATTTCATTACCACATATAGGACATGTATCTCCAACATGAAGTGCATTTTGAATTTCTTGAATAAATGTTTGTTTATCATTTAAATCAATATTTGACTTGTCTATATTTTCTAATTGAAGTTTTAAATCTGAAATTTGTTCTTTAGTCTTTTTAATACTTTTCTCTGTTTCGTTGTATTTTTGACTTAAAGATTGGTATTTTTTCTTGTTTTCTCTCAAAGTCACTTTTTTATCAAAAGTGTTTTTTAATTGGAATATCTCCTGTGTTATTTCGTCAATATTCTCGTTATTTACATCTATTTTAGCTATATCATTATTCAATTTATCAATTAAATTCTTATTTTCTTCTTGCTTTTGATTATTCTCTTTTAAGTATGTTTCATTTTGTTTAATTTCGTTAAAGGCTTCATAATACTTATTTATGTTTGTATAAAACTGTTTAGTTTTATCAATATATACAGACTTAATGTTAATATCTTCTGATTGTTCATTTAAAATTTCTTTTTCTTTCTTAAATTTCTCTAATTTATCATTAAGTTTATGTAACTCTTCAAGAATAGAATTTAGCTTAACCTTAGTATTTTCATATTTTTGTTCTTTTGCGTTTCTTTGATTATACAATTGACTCAAGGGTTTAATTTCCATAATTTTACGTAATTCAGCTTTTAATTTTTCAATACTAACTTTGTTTTTTTCTAGTTGAACTTTCTTATTTTTATTTCGATCAAGTTCTTTAAGTGATTCTATTAATTTATTGTTTTCTTCAATTTTTCTTTTAATAGCTTCAAGCGCATCATGATGTTCAGATTTTAATTGTTCATATTTTTCATTTAAGTGTTGACCTACTTGTTCGAACTGAGGTATTGCATTAATAATGTCTTTGGTTTGCATACTATTCAAAGATTTAAATTGAATTAATTCATCATTCTCAAATGTTTCAATATCTTCCCAAAGTATTTGAATCTGACTATAACGTGATTCTATTTGCTTCTTCTCGTCTTTAACTTGATTTAACAATAAATTTTGCATCTCTTCAAAACGGATACTATTGAATAATGTTCTTAAAATACTTTGCTTATCGGAACTATTAGATACTAAAAATTTCTTAAATTCTCCTTGAGGTAATATGAATAATTGTCTGAATTGTTCAGCGTTGATACCTAACAAATCTTTGATAAAACCATTACCAGAGCTGATTTTACTCTCTCGTAGTTCGTAAAGCTGACTTTCTTCATCAAATTCAAAAACATCAAGTTTACCAGGTGTTAAAGAAATATTCCCCTCTTTAATAAATCCAGCCTGTCTAGATATTTTAAATTTTTTATCTTTAATTTTAAATTCATATTCTACACTCATCGGAGATTTACCATCAGCAAAATGACTTCGTAATTCTCCCTCATTTCTACCTTCTGTAGAAGCCTTACCAAATAGAGCATAAACAATGCCATCAAATAACATAGTTTTTCCCGAACCAGTTTTTCCACTAATTAAAAATAACTGTTCATTATTTATTTGTTCAAAATCAATAACTTCATGTATGAAAGGTCCAAAATTATTAAGTATTAATTTAGTTGGTCTCAATTATTTAATCCTCCCTATTGATAACTTGATTTAATAATTGATGTATTTTCTTCTCTTGATAATTTGTTAAATCTTCATCTGTAATTGTTTTGTAGAAATTTTTAATTATTGTAGGATCATCTGTAGTTTTAAAATCTGCGTACGTTGATTTATTATGATTTTCAAAAGTGATATTACTAAGCGAAAGTGTATTTGGATATATCTGTTTAAGGTGGATGATAGGGTCCGTGACATGAGACATATTTTTAAGTTTGAAGTGAAAATAATTGTCCTTATTTTTCACAGGAACGTCACCTTGTATAACAGACGAGTAGTCACCTTCAATTTGCTCTAACTCTCTTAAAGGTTTTAATTGTACAAACTTAATATTTATGTCATTTTTTGAACTAATCATTAATTTTTTGTATCCTTTGGCCTGGTTCACTTCAGAAAATGAGTATTGTAATAACGAACCACTGTAATCAACAATATTATCTGTAATACTAAATGGATGATGAAGATGTCCTAATAGTACTTTGTCAAAAATTTGGAAGTTAGCGCTTTCTACACTTTCAACGGTTCCAATTGTAAGTGGCCTTTCAGATTCTGATGTTTTACCACCTTTTATGGTTAAATGGCCAATTAAAATATTAATTTGATTAGGGTCTATAATCTTCGAAATGTGGTTAATACACTTTTGAGTTGCTTGCTCATATGTCTTGATATCATCATCATTAAAGTAAGCCTTAATTTCACTAATAGTGGCAAAAGGAAGTGTGTAAAAGTTAATATTATTAATAGTTATAGGTGTAGACATTAATTCTAGTTGCGTTCTAATATATAATTGTGAAAACTCAAACCATGTTGACCCATAATTTAATCTTTCTCTACCATCATGATTTCCATTGGTTATAATTGTAGGAATTTTCATATTTACATTTATAGTTTTAATCGTTTCTTCAAAAAGTCTAATGGTCTCCTTACTAGGATAAGACGTATCATATATATCACCCGAAATAACCAGAACATCTGGTTTCTCTTCCTTCAAATTATCAATAAATTTGTTCAATATGTAATGTTGATCTTCTAAAAATTGCTTACCATTTAAAATCTTACCTAAATGCCAATCAGCAGTGTGAATAACCTTCATAATGACCTCCCTTTAGAACATTTGTTCGTGTATATTATATCTTGAATCACACTATTGTTCAAACTAAAAAAGATGGAACAGATGATTAATTTAAATTCATTGTCCCACCTATGTTATTGAGCAGCTATTAATAACCCCAACATGCTCTGCTTGTAGAATTTCTTATTTTGAAATTCTCTTTGTTGGAGCCCCAACCCCAACTTGCATTACTTGTAAAATTTCTTATTTGGAAATTCTCTTTGTTGGGGCCCTAACCCCAACTTGCATTACTTGTAAAATTTCTTATTTGGAAATTCTCTTCGTTAGGGCCCTAACCCCAACTTGCATTACTTGTAAAATTTCTTATTTGGAAATTCTCTTTGTTGGGACCCCGCTCAGCCCGGCAAGGTTGAATCGAATTAAAAAAGCTTGTTACAAGTATGTTTTTAATTCATTCAACTACTTCCAATATGTAATTATAGCCTGAGATATTAATTTATGTCCCAGGCTCTACTAAAATTTTCAAAGTAATTTAAAATACATCATTTTTTAAATCATTATTCAATTATTTGACAGTTGACCTTTTCAACTTTTTATATTTATATAACATTGCTAATCTCCAAGGAACAATCATGCTAAACGCAAGTAAGAAGAACATGCCGCCAATTTCACCAGGATCAATTTTACTACTGATAAATATTTTAATTAAAGTGCGTATAATTAATAAGGAAATTAAAATGATTGGAAATGCTTTTGAGCGCTTCATATAAATTTCAGTACCATGTACCTCAAAGTGACTTGTCCATATAAGAACAGATGAGAATAAGACACCTAGAATAATCGACTCTAAAATTTCAGTACCAGTCAATCTAAAGTACGGAATCACATACATCAATGCGCCTGTAGCCATGAAAAATGGTGGTAATATAATTTTCTTTTCATTAACAGGAAAGTTTTGAGCTTTCATTCGAATAAAAATTACTACTATACCCATAAATAAAGCAAATACAATAGAAAAAATTAAATACGCCAACGTTACACCTTCTTATATATTCATAAACTCTTACTCTTTATTACTCATTGTAAGTTATTTAGATTATTAAATATTTTTCTTTTTTAATAATACTAAAGTTGTTTTACTACAAAAATAAAGGATTGTAAACCTTAAAGGTACTACAATCCATTTAAAAATTATTTTTTTGAACTTTTCATGTTTTGATCCATGTTTTTATTCATCATTGTCATCATTTGATTGATTTTCTTTTGCGATGGTTTTTGACCCATTTGCATCATCATCATTCGTAACATTTCTTCATTAATAGGTGGGTTTTTTTTCAAATAATCCATCATATATTTACGTGCTAAAAAGAAACCACCAACTAGTCCACCGATAAGCGCTACAATGATTAATAAAATTGCTAACCATGTTGCCATTGTTTCACCCACTTTCTATATCCTACTGAATTTTACTAAATTACTATTCTATTTTCAAGAGCTAGTTAGTAATTCTGCATCCATTTGTTATCATAACAAATACTTAAACGAATGTAATACTTATTTTTAGTTAACTTAAAAATTATTTTGTATTGCTCATTCAAATTAAAGAAGACTTTCCAATGAAAGCCTTCTCAGTTCTCTAATTTCTTATCTAATATTAAAATGTGTGAATTTGATTTAATACATTTTCTTTAGTGAAACCATATTTTTCTACGACTAAGTCGCCAGGGGCACTTGCACCAAATTGGTCAATACCTATCACTTTACCTTCAGTGCCTACATATTTGTGCCAACCTAATGGAGATGCCATTTCAATTGCAACACGTTTAGTAATTTCTTTAGGAATTACAGACTCTTTATATTCTTCTGATTGTTGTTCAAAAGCAAACCAGTTAGGCATTGATACTACTCGTACACCTTTACCTTGTTTATCTAAATCTTTAGCTGCTTCAATTGCTAAGCTAACTTCTGAACCAGTAGCAAGTAATAGATACTCAGGTTTAATTTCAGTTTCGAAGACCACATAAGCACCTTTACGAACACCTTGTTCAACTGTCTCTTCATCTACATCTAAATATGGTAAATTTTGACGAGTTAATACTAAAGAAGTTGGTGTTTGTTCTGATTCAAGAGCTACTTCCCAAGCTACTCTTGTTTCATTTCCATCAGCTGGACGAATGACATTCATATTTGGTATTGATCTTAAGCCCGCTAATTGTTCAATTGGCTCATGAGTAGGTCCATCTTCACCTACAGCGATTGAATCATGTGTGAAGATGAATGTTGAATTTAATCCCATGATAGCTGATAAGCGCAACGCTGGTTTTAAGTAGTCACTAAATACAAAGAATGTTGCACCATAAGGGTGTAATCCACCGTGTGCTGCCATACCATTTACAGCTGCACCCATTGCGAACTCACGTACACCAAACCATATATTTTTACCTTCAGGTGTATTTCTATCATAATCAGTCGCTTCTTTAACGTTAGATTTGTTAGAACCAGCTAAGTCAGCAGAACCACCAAAGAATGACGGAACTGATTTACTTAATGCTTGAATTACTTCACCTGAATCAGCACGTGTTGCTGCATTATGATCGCTATCAAAGCGTGGTAACTCATCTCTATAGTTTTTAGGTAGTTTACCACTAATAGCTAATTTAAATTCATCTGCTAATTCTGGATATTGTTTAGAATAATTTTCTAGTAATGCTTTCCATGCATCTTCATGCTCATTTGCACGTTTTAACATAGTTGTTTGGAAAATTTCATATACTTCTTCTGGCACATTGAAACGTTTTTCAGGGTCTAAACCATATGTTTCAAAAGTTAATTTTCTCTCATCTGAACCTAGTGGTGCACCATGAACACCATTAGTACCACTCACGTTTGGAGCACCATAACCGATAATTGTTTTAACTTCAATCATGGTTGGACCATTTTGAGATTTGGCTTTAGTTATTGCTTTATCGATAGCGTCTAAATCATTACCATCTTTTACTAATATGTGATTCCAACCGTAACTTTCAAATCGTTTCTTAACATCTTCAGAGAAGGCTTTATTTAATTCGCCATCTAATGAAATATCGTTTGAATCATATAAAACAATTAGCTTATCTAATTGGTTATGGCCAGCAAATGAAGCAGCTTCATGAGAAATACCTTCCATTAAATCACCATCAGAAGCTAGCACATAAGTATAATGGTCAACAATATTGAAATCATCTTTATTAAATTTACCTGCTAAATGGTCTTCAGCTAAAGCCATACCTACAGACATAGCAAAGCCTTGTCCAAGTGGGCCAGTAGTAACTTCAACACCATCAGTATGTCTGAATTCTGGATGTCCTGGTGTTTTAGAACCCCATTGTCTAAATTGCTTCAATTCTTCTAATTCAAGACTGCCTGAAACATGTAACAAGCTGTATAATAGCGCAGAGCCATGTCCAGCCGACAATACAAAACGGTCTCTATTAAAATAGTCTTTAGATTGAGGATTAAAATTTAAGTGGCGTGTCCATAAAGTATAGGCCATTGGTGCAGCTCCCATAGGTAATCCAGGGTGACCTGAATTAGCTTCTTCGATTGCATCAATACTTAAAGCTCTAATCGTATCAATCGCTAGTTGATCTTTCTCGTTAAACATCTCTAATACTTCCCTTCTACTTGAATCATCTTTCGTATATTATAACTTAAAAATATTGAAATTGATAATCGTTTAAACTCAACGAACTATAATCTAATATTTATTAATTTTTATTTTGTTCTTGTATCTTTTTTAATTTTTCAGGTGTCACATCATTACCTTCAGGATCTATCACCTTTGTACTCTCAATTTGTTGTTTAAACCCTTTTCTAAATGCTTCGAGGTATTTTTTACGTAATTTCGATTGCTCTTTAGCTTCAGCTTCAGTTAAACCTTGTTCCTTTTTCTTTTTAGCAAGCTCATTAATTCTATCTATATTTAAATTATCATTAGACATAACTATCACTCTTTCTGTATTCCCATTAATATTTTCTCTTTTACTTCATAGAATATAACAAAAAAGAGGTCTAGACAAAAGCTATTGACATTTAAATAGCTTTGACAGACCTCAAATTTATAATCATCTTACAAACGCGAACACTTTGTAGTCATTTTGTTCCCCATTTGTAGTATTTACGTTCTTATTGTCATCTTTAATAATTGCCTTTTTAGAAATAGTATGGTCAGTTATTTCGTACGTTTGTTCCATTTGAGCGTTATGATATAAATTCATGAAAAATACTATAAAAACAACACAAGATATTGATACAACAGCTATATTAGTTAATAATTTATTTTTATATTTATTAAACATTACTTTCACCTCTAGAACATTTGTTTATATAAATACTTTATCAGAACATTTGTTCTTAGTCAACATAAAAACGAACAAATGTTTGTTCAATATTTAAATCAGTGCTATAATGTAGTTAAATAAAATTAGGGAGTGCCTATATATGAGAGAATTAACTAAACGTCAAAGTGAAATATACGATTACATTAAACATGTAGTACAAACTAAAGGATATCCACCAAGCGTACGAGAAATTGGTGAAGCAGTAGGATTAGCGTCAAGTTCAACTGTTCATGGTCATTTATCTAGACTAGAAGAAAAAGGATATATTAAACGAGACCCTACGAAACCGAGAGCCATTGAAATTGTTAGCGAACAAACTAACGATGCAGTTAATATGGAGGAAACAATTTATGTTCCTGTAATTGGTAAAGTTACTGCCGGAATTCCGATTACTGCAGTTGAAAATATTGAGGAATATTTCCCTTTACCAGAACATTTAACATCAACTCACAATAGTGATATCTTTATTTTAAATGTCGTGGGTGAAAGTATGATTGAGGCAGGTATTTTAGATGGAGATAAAGTTATAGTTAGAAGCCAAACCATTGCTGAAAATGGGGACATCATTGTTGCTATGACTGAAGATGATGAAGCAACAGTTAAACGCTTCTATAAAGAAAAAACACGTTATAGATTACAACCTGAAAATAGTACAATGAGTCCTATTTATCTTGATAACGTTACTGTTATCGGTAAAGTTATTGGTTTATACAGAGAACTGTAGTTTTAATTTCTAAAATTTACGTTAACCTCTCTCTTATATATTTCTATATACAAAGAACTAGCAAAGTCTACAATGTAAACTTTGCTAGTTCTTTTGTTTTTCATTTTCATTTTTATTTAAAATTTCTTTAACCTTATCTAGAATATCTAGTTTATTAACATCTTTAGTTGTCATAATATCAACTTCCTTATCAACTAAAAGATACCCTTAATAAGTCGTATTAAAACACTTAGCCCGTATAATTTTCTGTCCAAAATGGTTGTCGTTTGTCATTAAAATCAACGCCTACGCCTAGAGTACTGAAATTTGTATTCAATATATTCTTTCTATGACCAAGTGAATTCATTAACCCCTCATGAGCAAATATACTATTTTGTTGCCCATACGCTAAATTTTCACCTGCCGCATTGAAATCAATGTCATCATCTTTTAATCGATCAAAAGGAGATTCACCATCTAAATTATTATGATCAAAGTAATTTTGTTTTGCCATGTCTTCACTATGGTTTCTTGCTGTATTGGAGACATTTTTCGAGTAACTAAGTGTATTCAACCCATGCTGTTTACGCTCAGAATTAACTAAATCATAATTTTGATATTCAAAGCTTTGTTCTAATGTTGAAGATGGTGCACCGTAATGTTGAGTCAACCTTTTTTCCATAGCGTCACTAACTTGAAGTAATGCAGTAACTCCATTGTCATTATGTTTATCATAAAAAACAGTTGTATAAATATTATCTTCATGGAAAACATCATACTCATCGCTACTTATATCAACACGGTATCTACCTTTAACAATTTCTTTTAAAGGTTTACCAAGTCTATCCTCAACAACATTTTTAGGGGTGTTATATTTCACCTTAGATTTAGATGTAATGACATTTTGATTACTATATAAAGCATTGACTTTATTTCCTAAATAGCTAACCATTATGAAATTATCGTAATCATTATTGTAATAGGTATACCATTTAGTGCCATATTCATTAGATGTTACTCTTTTAGGTTTCCCCAATTGATTTTCAACTTTGTCTTTAGACATATTCATCTGAATATTATTAATAGCAAAGTCCTGTTTTGTAGGTGTTTTGAGCGAATTGCTTTTTAAACTCGAATCTTGATTCATAACTTGCTGAACTTTACTTCTTACGTCATTCTGAAATTTTACTAGTGCTTGATTTTCCTTTAATGGTATGAATAAAGCTACAACTAATAACACCAAAGAAAATAAAAGGAATTTTTTAATAACATACACCTACCACTCAAGTTTTAATCCTTATCCCCATTAAAAATTGAATTTCGCACTATAACATAATCGACAGTTGTTAATGATTTTAAATCTTTTCCACCTGCATATGAAATTGAGCTTTGTAAGTCTTGTTGCATTTCAACTAAAGTATCTTTTAATGATCCTTTATGTTCAACAAACATTTTTTTACCTTCAACATTCTTGTGTTCACCTTTTTGGAATTCAGATGCACTACCAAAATACTCTTTATAACGTTTGCCGTCTAATTCAACAGTTTCACCTGGTGATTCTTCATGAGCCGCAAATAGAGATCCTATCATTACCATGCTTGCACCAAATCGAATTGATTTAGCAATATCGCCATGTGTTCTTAAGCCACCATCAGCGATTATAGGTTTACGCGCTGCTTTACTACAAATATTTAATGCTGCTAATTGCCAACCACCAGTGCCAAAACCAGTTTTTATTTTTGTGATACAAACTCTACCTGGTCCAATACCAACTTTAGTTGCATCTGCACCTGCGTTTTCAAGTTCTCTAACACCTTCTGGCGTACCAACATTTCCAGCAATTACAAATGTTTTTGGAATATATTTTTTTATGTGTTTAATCATTTTAATAACTGAATCTGAATGACCATGAGCTATATCAATCGTAATATATTCAGGAACTAATTGTTTGTCAGCTAATTCTTCAATAAATTTAAATTCATTTGCTTTAACACCTACAGAAATAGAAGCAAACAATCCGTCTTTTTGCATGTTTTGAATAAATGGAATACGAGCTGCTTCGTCAAATCGATGCATAATATAAAAATAATCATTTTTAGCGAACCAATGCGCTAATTCTTCACTCATAACAGTTTGCATATTCGCTGGCACAACAGGTAACTTAAACGTTTTAGGTCCAAATTGAACAGTTGTATCACATTCCGAACGACTTTCAACTATACATTTATTTGGAATTAATTGAATATCTTCATAATCAAAAATTTTCATACTTTTTAGCCCCTATACAATCATATTTATTAAGTAAAAACGAACTTTTAGTATATTAAATATAAAAATCATTCATTTTCTCACCCTTATATACTTTACAATTTTTTAATTGTCTTGTAAATGGACTAAAGTACTAGATTTGTATTTTACCAACTTGATTTTTTAACGCCCGGGATTTGTCCTTTGTGTGCATGTTCTCTAAAAGCAATTCTAGACATTTCAAATTTTCTTAATACACCTCTTGGACGTCCTGTTACTTTACATCTTCGAGTTAAACGCGTTGGTGAAGAATCACGTGGCAACTTACGTAATGCTTCATAATCTCCTTTAGCTTTTAATTCTTTACGTAATTCATAATATTGATTAACTAATTTTTCTCTTTTTATTTCTTTAGCAATTTTAGATTTTTTTGCCATATATATCACTCCTGTTATTTTAAATCGTAATAATTACGTTTTATATAATAACACATGATTTTAAATTTACAAGACTGATGACTTAATTTCATTTAAATAATTAAAAAACCGAAGTATAAGATTATTATACTTCGGCAAGTTCTTACTTTATCTTTAATGTCGTATTTAAAAGATAAGAGATTATTTAGTTTCACGGTGTAGCGTGTATTTATTTAATCTTGGGCAATATTTTTTCATTTCAATACGCTCAGGATTATTACGTTTATTTTTAGTAGTAATATAATTACGATCGCCACATTCTGTGCAAGCTAATGTTACATTAACGCGCATAATTAACATCCTTTCTCATTTAACTAGGAATACTTACGATTTAAAATTTTACCATATTAAAATGCTCTACGCAATCTAATTTTTTAGTACTATTTAAAATTCTCGTAAGTTTCGTCGTTAGTACCTTCTAAATCAACATCATTAATATCGATTTCTAATGCTTTGGCAACACCTTTACCATATTCTGGATCAGCTTTATAACAATGACGAATGTGTCTATGTTTAACGTCTTCACTCACACCATCCATCGCATTTGCTGTGTTAGTAAAGATTCTTTCTTTGGCATCATCAGATTGTAAACGGAATAATTTACCAGGTTGTTCAAAGTAATTATCATCATCTTGTCTTTGATTGTACTCATAACCGTCTCCATCTACTGGGAATGCTGGTTTTTTATATTCAGGTTGTGATTGGTAAACACCTTTATTATTTGGATAATAATGAGGTCCACCACCTTGATTTCCATCAAGGAATCTCATTTGACCATCACGACTGAATGGACACATATTTTCAATGCCAACACCTTTAGGTTGGTTAACAGGAATTTGCCAATGATTGACACCTAATCTATAACGTTGCGCATCACCATATGAGAATAGACGTCCTTGTAACATTTTATCTGGTGAGAAGTCTAGACCAGGAATAATGTTTGTTGGAGCGAAAGCAGCTTGTTCAACATCCATGAAATAATTCTCTGGGTTTCTATTTAGCTCAAATTCACCCACTTCAATTAATGGGTAATCACCTTTATACCAAACTTTAGTTAAATCAAACGGATTATCTGGATGATTTTTAGCTTGCTCCTCAGTCATAACTTGGATATACATTTTCCATTTTGGATAATTGCCATTTTCAATTGCATCGTATAAGTCACGTTGTGATGATTCTCTATCTTGACCTACAATTTCAGCCGCTTCATCATCTGTGTAATTTTCGATGCCCTGTTGAGTTCTGAAATGATATTTAACCCAAACACGTTCACCCTCGTCATTGTACATAGAATACGTATGTGAACCGAAACCATGCATATGACGGAAGTCTTTTGGCATACCTCTATCTGACATTAAAATTGTAACTTGGTGAAGTGCCTCTGGTACGCCAGTCCAGAAATCCCAGTTATTTTGAGGACTTCTCATATTAGTACGTGGGTCTCTTTTAACAGCACGGTTTAAACTAACAAACAACTTAGGATCTCTAAAGAAGAACACGGGTGTGTTGTTACCTACTAAGTCCCAGTTACCTTCTTCCGTATAGAATTTAAGTGCAAATCCACGGATATCTCTCTCTAAGTCAGCTGCCCCACGTTCACCGGCAACTGTTGAGAATCGTGCAAACATTTCTGTTTGTTTACCTACTTCTGAAAAAATTTTAGCATTTGTATATTTCGTAATATCATTTGTTACAGTAAATGTACCAAATGCACCTGAACCTTTAGCGTGCATACGACGTTCAGGAATTACTTCACGATCAAAATGAGACATTTGTTCTAAAAAGTATGCATCTTGCATTAATAATGGGCCTCTCGGACCAGCTGTCATACTATTTTCTCTATCTGAAACAGGGTGCCCAAACAAACCAGTTAATCTTTTATCATCTTTCGCCATAGTTAATTCTCCTTTCACTTATTTATAATTATTATAATTTAGAATCTACTATAATTAAAGCCATAACCCCTATAATTAAAGCATTTTTAAAAAAACTACAAAGTGTCAGAAAATTTAAAATTTTCAAGCTAAATTGTTTAAAAGTTATTGAATACTGTCCCCAAAAAGATTAAAATGGTTTGTATATTTAAATTTTAGAATTAGGAGACATCATATGGAAGATAACAATATGAAAAGAGGTCTTAACTCAAGACACATATCTATGATTGCTATAGGTGGCGCAATTGGTACAGGGCTCTTTGTAGCAACAGGTAGTGTTGTTGCTCAAGCTGGTCCTGGGGGCGCTATATTAGCCTATTTATTAATTGGCATAATGCTTTACTTTTTAATGTCGTCAATTGGAGAGTTGGCAACATTTTATCCAGTTTCAGGATCATTCAGTTCATACGCAACGCGATTTGTAGACCCTTCTCTAGGTTTTACAATGGGATGGTTATATTACATTATGTGGACACTAGTTTCCAGTGTAGATGTTATGGTTGCTTCAAACGTATTGTATTATTGGGATGTATTTAAATTTTTTAGTCCACTTACTTGGAGTTTAATCTTTATCACTATTGTATTTTTATTAAACATCTTCACGGTTAAAGCTTTTGGAGAAACTGAATTTTGGTTATCACTAATTAAGGTTGTAACTATTATTATATTTATTATTGTTGGTTTCTTGATGATCTTCGGTATATTAGGTGGCCATTCTTATGGCTTTGAAAATTATACTAAAGGTGAGGCACCATTCGTGGGTGGTTTATCTGGTTTCTTAGGTGTTTTACTCGTTGCAGGATTCTCAGTTGGCGGTACTGAAGTTGTAGCAGTGACTGCTGGAGAATCTGATAATCCAGAAAAAACAATGCCTAAAGCTGTTAAACAAGTTTTTTGGAGAATTTTATTATTCTATGTATTATCAATTGGTGTTATTGCAGCTATCATTCCTTATACTGACCCATTATTGTTAAATGAGAATGAATCTGTTACACAAAGTCCTTTCACAATTGTATTTGATAGAATTGGTGTTGCTTTTGCCGCTTCTGTTATTAACGCTGTTATATTGACATCATTATTATCTGCGACAAACTCAGGTGTTTATACTACTAGTAGAATGTTGTTCTCTTTAAGTGATGAAAAACAGGCACCTAAATTCTTAAGTAAGCTAAACGATAAATCTAAATTACCTTTAAGAGCATTAGTTACAACATATATTCTGATTGTAGCGATTATTATAATTGCTAATTTTTATTCAAATGCTGTTTTTAGTTTGTTAAATATTATTGGTTCATTGGTAATCATTGTTTGGGCAGCTAGTTCATGGGCACAAGTAAGATTGCGTAAAGCCATTAAACGTCAAGGTCAAGATATCAATCAACTTTTACCTTATAAATCACCATTGTACCCTCTTGGACCAATTTTAGTATTTGCAACTTTAATTTTCTTATACTTTGGTAATTCAATTGGAGATTTATTCGATGGTAATATAGGTAAATTTTTCGTTAACATTTTACCTATCATTATTTTAGGGCTCATTTTCTTAGCTCATAAATTAATAAGAAAAACGAAGTTCGTTAAATTAAATGATATGGATATCACACCACATCATTATCATAAAAATAATTAAATAATTAAATGCGAGCACTGAAAGTATAGTAAATCCTTTTTAGTGACTCGCATTTTTGGTTTCAACATATTGATATTTTCGAAAAAAACAGTTATCTAGTATAATAGTAGTAAAGATAATGACTTAGAGGTGAAAGCAAGATGGTTGGTCAAACAAACTTATTTGATGATGTCATTAAGAGTGAAGAACGTTTCGTTATAGTTGTACAATCTCTAGAAGAAAAAAATGGTCAATTACTAAAACGTACATTAAGAGAGTATCCTAGTCTTGAACATGACCAAATGGAAAATTTATTTACACATTTAAAAGATGTATTTAGTACTGAACCTTTCAGTGAAAACCAGTCTGCATTTACAATTACAGTGTATACAAATTTAGATTATGCTGCTGATCAAGTATACGCTTATGTAAAGCGTTCAAAAGGAAAGCACGAATGGACACATACTGCTAAATAATAAAAAGGCATGAGGTCGAATGAATCATTCATCATGGTAATTATGATGAAATAAACAACATTCGTATTCTCATGCCTTATTTTGTATTACAAAAGTGTTTTTAAAGCTGCGGGAATACCATTAGAATCGTTATCTAACGTTATTTTGTCTGCAATAGCCTTCAGTTCCTCATTTGCATTTCCCATCGCGATAGCACAACCCACTACTTCAAACATTGATTGATCATTTAAACTATCACCAAAACAAATCACTTCAGATAATGATACATTTAATTTTTCACATAATGCTTTAATCGCATTACCTTTTGAAACATCCTTTGCCATATATTCTAAAAAGAATGGTTTACTTGTTGTTACATCAATTTCTGAATTAAAACTTCCATGCATATCATCACGTACTTTAGCAATATTTGTTGCATAATCAACGCCCATTGCTTTTGGAACGCTATCATTAATATAAGCTTTAATATCATCTACACGTTTCATAGGTAGCCCAGTAAGTTCTGATTCAATATCTCGATATTCATGATCACCATCATGGATAATATGTCCATCTTGATATGTCAAGATTAAAAAGTTATGTTCACGACAAAAATCCACAATAAGGTCAAAATTCTTCTTAGATACACTTTGACTCACTTCTACTTCTTCTGTTGCTACTTTGATCGTTTTACCGCCGTTGTAACTGATGATATAACTATCATGGATATCTAATTGTAGTTCTTTTGCAATTGGTAGCATACCTTCAGTTGGTCTTCCTGAAGCTAACACTACTTTATAGCCTTGATTTTGAATATCTATCAAGTAATTTTTAGTTTCTTTACTTACTTTATTCTCACTATTAATTAAAGTATCGTCCATGTCCATAACGATCATTTTATAATTACTCATATCTGAAGTGTACTCCTTTCGAAATTTACTCGTTTATATTTTACAATAAATTTTATGAAGGATACACAATTTCTTCAACAACGCCAATTTCATTGATTGTTGCTAATTCTGAATGACATGTTGTAACGGCTTGTCTTAACGCTCTAACTAATTGACCACTCTTCTCCTTATGACTCATTGTTAATATGGTAGGCCCTGCACCACTAATTACTGTCGCATATGCACCATATTGTTGAGCTATAGTTTTAACCTCTTTAAATTCAGATATTAAATGTTGGCGATATGGCTCGTGGAAGCCATCCTGTGACATCATTTTCCCAGCAAGTTCATAATTATGTTGAATTAATGCACACAGCATCGTATTACTTATTGCACTACTTTGAACCGCGCGCTTATGAGAAAATTGATCAGGTAAAACGTTACGAGAATCTTCAGTCTTTAATTCATATGGAGGTATAGTTAGAATTATATCAACGTCAGGCACATCAATATGTGCTACATTCGTTTCTTTTGTATCTGGATTATAGAAGCCTGCTAATAAGCCACCATAAATTGTAGGTGCAACATTATCTGGATGACCTTCTATTTCTGTAGCTAATTGAAGTAATTCATATTTAGAAAGCTGAATATTGCCAAAATAGTTTGCAATGTATAAAGCGCCTACCAATGCAGACGCCGATGAACCTAAACCTCTAGCTAATGGTATATCACTTCGCATTTCAACACTTAAACTAGGTAATTCTACATTATATTTAGATGCGACCTGCTGGGCCACTTTAAAAACATAATTGTCTTTGTTCTTAGGAAGTGAATCTAATTCGGAGTTTAAATATGTAAATTCCCATTTTTCCCCTTCAATTCGTTTCACATAAAGATGTAAATATTTATCTATAGCCATACCTATCGAGTCGAAACCAACGCCTAAATTAGCAGTGGACGCTGGTATCTTTAAGTGCAACTGTTCAGTCATTTTTACAAAGCTCCTTTAATGTAATCAATAATACTTGATTTATCGTTAGGAAGCGGTTGAATAGGGTTATCTAATATTGAAATAGCAGTATCAGGATCTTTTAATCCATTACCAGTTAAAATAGCTACTATTTTTTTGCCTTTAGGTAATTGTCCTACTCGATGTAATTTAATCAGACCTGCAATTGAGGCGTTACTAGCTGGTTCGCTAAATACACCTTCTTTAGAAGTCATTAATTGATAAGCTTCTAAAATTTCTTCATCAGTAACGCTATCAATCAATCCATTAGATTCGTCTAACGCATTCGTAGCTTTAATCCAACTAGCTGGATTACCAATTCGAATAGCTGTAGCAATTGTTTCAGGATTTTTAATCACTTTATTTTGAACAATTGGTGACGCACCTTCTGCTTGGAAGCCAAATAATCGAGGTAATTGACTCCCCTTTTTCTCATGGTATTCTTTAAAACCTTTCCAATAAGCAGTAATATTACCTGCGTTTCCAACTGGAATTGCGAGTACGTCTGGAGCTTGTTCCAATTGTTCAACAATTTCAAATGCACCCGTTTTTTGTCCTTCAATACGATATGGATTCACTGAATTAACTAACTCAATTTCTTCATCATTTTTAGCAATTTCCTTAACAATCTCTAAAGCCTCATCAAAGTTTCCTTCAATAGAAACAATTTCAGCACCATACATAACAGCTTGCGATAATTTACCGAGTGCAATCTTACCCTCTGGAATAACTACTATTGATTTTAATCCAGCTCGTGCAGCATATGCAGCTGCTGAAGCTGATGTATTACCAGTAGATGCACAGATAACTACTTTTTTTCCCTGTTCTTTTGCTTTAGTAACAGCCATGACCATTCCTCTATCTTTAAAAGAACCTGTAGGATTTGCACCTTCATATTTTACATACAAATCAATATCCAACATCTTAGACAAGTTCTCACAATGAATTAATGGAGTATGTCCTTCATTTAATGTTAACTTTGGTGTGTCGCTGTTAACTGGTAAATATTCTTTAAACTCTTCAACTAAACCTTGCCATCTTTTCATAAACATTAAACCCCTTCAACTGGATAAATTTTCTCGATATTAAAATCAGCTTTACTTAAAACATCCTTTGGTGACTGATCTAAACCTATAATAACTACACCATACGTTTGTTCATCACGTTGTTCAACCTGTAGTGATTTATGGAAAGGTAAAGTTTCTTTCAATAATGATTCAAATTTTTCTTTTGATAAGTCACTATTAAGAACAACATAATAGTTTAACTTCTCTTGAATAGCTACGACATCTTCCGTATCCATAATTTCGCGAGTTGCATCGGTTTTCAATTCAAAATGAGGTGGTAATGTATGCGTATTTGATTCAAAGAATAATGCCACATTTAGTAAATCACTTACAACAGCACTTCCAGTAGCTAAACTACCTGCACCTTTCCCATAGAACATTGTATCGCCCACTGCATCGCCTACGACATAGATTGCATTATATTCATCTTCAACTGTAGCTAGTTGATGGGATTTATGTATTAATGTTGGTTCGACTGATGCATTTACTTTACTATTTTGATAAGTTCCCTTACCAATCAATTTTATTTTATAACCTAATTTGTCCGCGACATTGATATCAGATAAAGTTGTCTGACTTATACCACGAACTTTAACATCATTTAATTTAATGACTTGGTTAAATGATAAATAAGAAGTGATAACAACTTTACGTGCTGCATCAATACCTTCTACGTCATCAGTCGGATCTGCCTCAGCAAAACCTAGCCTTTGCGCTTCATCAAGAGCATCTTCAAACGTTGTTTGTTCACGTGTCATTTTAGATAAGATGAAGTTAGATGTACCATTTAGTATTCCCATAAATTTAGAAATGTTATTAGCATTTAATCCATTATTAATAGCATTTACTATAGGGATACCACCGGCAACACTCGCTTCGAATTTCAACGCAAGTCCCTTTTCCTCAGCTAAATCTTCTAGTAGCTTCAAATGTACGGCTAATAAATCTTTGTTTGCAGTAATTACATGTTTACCGCTTTTCAAAGCATCTCTTAACCAATCAACAGTAGGTTCAATGCCACCCATTACTTCAATGACGATATCGATAGAATCATCATTTAAAATTTCATTAACATCTTCAGTTAAATGATATCGACTAATATTTATAGGTCTTTTCTTAGATTTATCACGCACTAAAATATGCTTTATAACAATATCTTTGTTTAATGTATCTATAATTTGTTGTCGATTCTCTTCAATTATTTTAACTACACCTGATCCCACTGTTCCTAGACCAAGCAAAGCAATATTTAATTTTTTCATATTTTTATCTCCCCCGTTTGTATAACTGAGAAATACAATTGTTTTATTGAAATATACTTTATTTTAGTATACTATTAAAACATATTAAATTGATAGGACTTTTTAGCATAAAATGTAAATACTTAGCTTTATATTATCATGTGGTATCAGAAAATTAAATAGAATTTTCTGATTTTTTAGAAAGGTTGATTAGGTATATGAAAGTGGCAAAATTCGGCGGTAGTTCAGTTTCAAATGCAACACAAATCAAAAAAGTCCTAGATATCGTTAATAGCGATTCAGATCGTAAAATTATTATTGTTTCTGCACCAGGCAAAAGACACAAAGATGATGTTAAAACGACCGATCTTCTAGTTCGATTATATGAAAAAGTAATGAATAATCTTAATTATCAAGATAAAAAGAAAGAAATTTTTCAACGTTATGCAGATATTTTACATGAACTTGATATGGATGATTCATTATTAAAAGTAATTGATGACACATTAGAAGAGATTATTTCAACTTTAAAAGATAAGCCTTTAAGATTATACGATGCAATTCTTTCTTGTGGTGAAAATTTTAATGCGCAATTAATTGCAACTTATAATGATTCACAAGGTTTTAAAACGACATACCTTTCTCCAAAAGATGCAGGTATTCTAGTTACAGATTTACCGCAACAAGCTCAAATCTTGGAAGAAGCTTATGAGAAGATTAGTAAATTAAAAGATATTGAAGGTAAAATTATTATCCCAGGATTCTTTGGTGTTTCTAAAAATGATTATGTCGTTACGTTCCCAAGAGGTGGTTCTGACATTACAGGTGCAATTATCGCTAGAGGAATTAGAGCGTCTTTATATGAAAACTTCACTGATGTATCAGGTATTTATAAGGCAAACCCTAATATAATTAACAATCCGGATCTTATTGAAGAAATTACATATCGTGAAATGCGAGAACTTTCATATGCTGGGTTTAGCGTCTTCCATGATGAAGCATTGCAGCCACTCTATAAACACAGAATTCCAGTGGTTATTAAAAATACAAATCTTCCTCAAGATAAAGGTACATTTATACGCCATGATAGAGATGTAAGTGATAAAAATGTCATTATAGGTATAAGCTGTGATAAAGGATTTAGTGTTATTAATATTAAAAAATACCTAATGAATAGACAGGTCGGCTTCACACGTAAAATTCTTGAAATATTAGAAGATTACAATATTTCTTTCGACCATATGCCTTCAGGTATTGATAGTATTAGTATCATCCTTCGAACACATCAATTAAAAGGTAAAGAAAAAGATGTACTTAACGCTATACGTAAACGTTGCGATGTTGATGAATTAAGTATTGAACACGACTTAGCGATTTTAATGATTGTTGGTGAGGGAATGAATAAAGCAATCGGTACTGCTAACACTATTACACATGCGTTAGCAGAATCTAAAATCAATTTAAAAATGATCAACCAAGGCTCGTCTGAAATATCAATGATGTTCGGTATTTCAATTGAAGATGCAGACAAGGCTGTTTTATCTACATATGAATATTGTTATCATGGCATTTGTTTGAAAAATCTAAATAAGCAAGCATAGTTAAAAAGCATCTGGTATTTAAATAGTCATGTTTTGTACATTCCACTTAAATATTAGATGCTTCTTTATAATTTGTTATGAGCTAATGCCTCATTGATTCGTTGCTCCCCTACGACAACTTTTAATATAACAAATTGATAATAACTTAATGAGTCTAAAACCATTTTATAATTAGGTAATTGATGGTAATTTTGATTATCCAATAAGTCGTACATTAGCACGATTTCCGGTTTAATATAATCTACTCCCCATGTCAGCGAATGAAAATAAATACTATTCTTAGGAATTCTAATATTACTATCTAATCTAAATATCCACTCTTCATTTACGACATCATAAATAAAGATATTTATTAATAATTTCTCGTTAAAAGTAATATCTATGTGTGCAATTTCGGGTACACTTAATTGATCTCGATTCATTAAATTATTATTTTTATCATAATAATTTAAATGATACGTGAACGGAATTACTTTTAATACTTCAACTAGTTGTTTACGTTCTACGCATATGTCGACTCTAGAAGGTAGAATAAAATTATCACTTAAAAATAGCTGCATTGCGACTTCCCCATGAAATTTGAATGAAGTACGACATTCATTTTTTAATATTTTAACTAGCTCTTCTATATGTTGTTGATGTTCCATATTACTACCTCCAAAGGAAACGCTTTCATACATTAATTATACATATCCTTATTTCTGATTTCAATTTACGAATTATGAAGTATTGCTAAATTTGATGTTAAACAAAATAACAAAATTGCTAAAATTAGGTAATATTTATTATTTTAGCAATTTAACTTAATTTACATTTTGTTGAACTACGCAATTATAATAGATATAATTTATATGTTATTTCATATCGCTCACGTTATAACTTTCAAATTTATTGAGTGATATAAAATTAAAATTCGAACATAGGTGATGAATTATGACATTAACAATTATCTTAATTGTTATCATCGTTATACTTATTTTGGCGTTCATCTTAAATCAACGTTACATGCAAGATAGAGTTGATACAGAAGTGTACGCAAGAAATCAGATGGTAACTAAGAATGCGACGCTTAGCAATGAAAATTTAGAACTTAAAAATCAAATGCTTAGTTCTAATAATGATGTAAGTTCACATGCAAAGCGAAACGCGAAACACGTTTTAACTAGCATTCTTGATAAGTATAAAGACGAAGGCAAGTTAAAGTATTACGATATTATAACTACAAGTAATTTAGCTACAAAACATCCTTTCTTTGAATACGCTAGAACGTTCGATTACATTGTTGTTTCAGATGTTGGCTTAATCAATATTGACGTCAAAAACTGGAAACAAAAAACGTTTTACCATTTTGATGCACCAGTAGACGACGATATGCAAATTGACACAAATGATGTGAATCAGATTGTCGGTCATTATGTAAGTAAACAATATCACAGTCAGTTTGATTCACCACGCAGTGAAATTTATACTTTCGTCGAAAAAATTCAAAATAATCGTGTGATTTATGAGTTTTATGATCATGATCCATATGAACAAGCAGCGATTAATTCAAAAGTTTTAAAAGACGGAATTGAAAATCATTTTAATCATAAAGTACAAAGCATCGGAGTCGTTTACTTTAGCGATGGTAGCGTAAATATCATTGAGGGTTCAGAGGAAAGAGCTCAATATGTAGACACCGTTTCAACTAAATCATCACTTGAAGCGGTAATCAAAAATGCAATTGATTTATCTAAACATCCACTTTCTGAAGACCAAGTTACCAAAATCGTAAACAGCTTTAATAATTAATGCACATAATAAGCGATTGACAGTGAATCTAGATACAGATACACGTGTCAATCGCTTATTTTTTAACTCCATAAATTCACTTTATCTTTTTTAGCTTGTTGTTCATCTTTTTCAAAAAGATGACGATATTTGCCATTCGGTGAGAAGTACTTTTCACGTGCTAATCCATTTTTTACTAATTCTTCGTTGTACATTGTGTTCTCATTTAGCCATACATATGCAAGTGTCCGACCATATCTATCTTCTTTTTCTTTGTCATATTCTAAATATACATCTTTCCCATTTAAGTGTTGTTTACTATAATTAGATGCTTCTTTACCATATGGTTGAACTGGTGTGTTAGGTTTAACTGTTTCTGGTGTATCTATACCTATAAGTCTAACTTTAATTTCTTTTCCTTCACTATTTGTAGCAACAAAGGTATCACCATCTACTACTCGGTCTACATGTACTTTTTCTTTACCCTTAATGTTAGTACTGTTTGATGATTGAGAACCATTATTTTTAAAAGGTCCTGTATGATTCATAAATTGAAAGGTTAAAACGCCTACCACTAAAACAGCTAAAACGATGATACTTAATGATTTTTTCGAGTTCAAAGATGTCACCTACGCTTTTTATTTCAATAATAAATATCATATATAAATTAAAATAAATCGTCAATGACAACTTGCTTTAGTTAGACTATGTTAGTATCCACTGTACTCGCAAAAAGTGAAATTATTAATCTTATCATGCTATAATAAATGCGTTAGGAGTGACATCAATGTCTGAGAAAAATGAAAATTTAATGACAGTTATAGCCGTAATTATAGCCATAATTGTCGGTATAATACTACAAATTGTCTATAAGTTACCTATTATTGTCTCTGTCGTAGTAGCTGTATTATTAGGAGTCTTAGTAGGATTTATTGCTTATATCATTCAATCTATAATTCGCAAGAGAAAGAACAAGTAGCTCAATTAGAAAATCTTTATAGAAATTTTACAAGCAAAGCAAATTGGGAGTGAGAAAGAATTCAAATTGAATTCTTTCTCACTCCCACATTTTTTTATATTTAAGATTAATTTCTAGATATTGTGGTATGTATAAGAAATACCTTAAATGTATAAAATTAATTTTAAAAAATTGATTAATTTATCACAATTTTAATTATCAAAAAGCCTCACCATCAAACAATTAGCGAGATGGTATTAAGGAAATTCTAGACGTAATTATAGATAATCACGGTCTAATTTATAAAGTACAAACACAAAATGGCCATGTATTCGAACATACTTTGGCGAAAGATACACCTCCAGATAAGGTTGCTCAAGTGTTACGGTTATTAGCCACTCATGTTGACAATCTAGAAACTCAAAAAAGAGATAATTAATATGTTTGTAAAGATACTTCTTAATCTTTAAATAATTAGGTTAAAAGTAAGCAAAAGGTCAGAACTTAAAGTATTAACGTTCTTGGAATCCATGCTCCCTAGAGCAAACTGATGTTCTGACCTTTATACATGACTATATGCATAATTAAATTCTATATCCATCCTTTATCATTCGCTTTTCTCCAAGCATCAAAGCGGTTCTCCGCTTCAAGTTTATCAATTATATTAGACGTGTAATTTCTCACCGTACCGTTTGAAAGATAGAGTTTATCAGCGACTTCTTTATTACTTAACCCTTCCCCTATTTCACGTAACACGACCTGTTCTTTATGCGTTAATGGATTAGCCTCTTTAAACAAAGATGTCATTAAAGACGTACTATATTCTTTTTCGCCATTTAAAACTTTATGGATGGTTGCAACTAAATCATCAACCGATCGTTCTTTTAACACATAGGCATCAACATCGTTTGCAACAGCTCTTTCAAAATAACCAGGCCTTTTAAAAGTCGTGACAATAATCACTTTTGTATTAATTTTATTTTCTCTTAATTGCGATAGTATTTCTAAGCCCGTAATTCCTGGTATCTCAATATCTAAAATAGCAATGTCAGGCTGTTGACTATTAATAGATTGTAATGCGTCAATACCATTATCAAAATCATCTATCACTTTTAAATCGTCGTGAAATTCAATTAATTGTATCATTGCTTTACGCAACATATTTTGATCTTCTGCAATTACGATTGAAATCATTGTATACCTTCTCTCGGAATCATAATATCGATAGTCGTACCCTGTTTAGAAGTGATATTAACTGTGCCGCTCAATAACGCTACCCTATCGTTAATACTCTTTAATTTTACTTCGCTAGGTTGTTTTAGACCTATACCGTTGTCACTAATGATTAATTTAATACCATTATCGTAACTTTCAATTTTCCCATTAATTTCAGAGGCTTTCGCGTGCTTAATTACATTGTTAACCGCTTCTCTGAGTATCATTGATAATATCGTCTGTTTAGTTGGGTTGAGGGAACTCGCACCTCTTATATTTTCAAAGTTAAAGTGAATATTTGCATCCTTTAAGATTTGTTCTATAGATTGAATTTCTTCTTCAAAATTTTGAACTTTCAAATTTTCAATAATATGTCTTACTTTCTCTAATGTATATTTCGAAATTTCGTTTATATTTAATATTTCTTTCTTAGCTGCTTGCGGATCTTTGTCGATTAGTTTTGCAGCTAATTCTGATTTGACACTCAAACTTGCAAATACATGTCCTAACGTGTCATGTAAGTCTTGACCTATTCGATTACGTTCTTGTTCCGCAATCAAAATATTAATATATTTATTTTTTTCTTCAATTTGTTGACGATATTGTCTCTCTTTCATTATTTTAAAATTACCAAATAATATTGCCAAAATAATAATATAATAAATAATAATACTCACGACATAAAAGTGATTCGTTTGTATAATCGTTATGATGATACATGTAATCATTGAACTTATTAATAACATAAACTCTATTGATTTTACTCCCTTTTTAAATAAAAATGGAATAGCAAATGCACTAAAGAAGAAAAATAAACTCAATGTTGGATTGTATGCATATACAAAATAAATAATCGCTAAAAAATGAATACCAAATAAGATTAAATTAATACGATGACTTAATGTTTCATGAAAAAGAATTAAACTAGCATAGGCAAATGTAAAAATGATTACAATAAGTAAATTTAATAAAAAGCTATCATCTTGCCATGTTAAATACAAACCATAGTAAGGAAATATTAAGTAAATTAAAGATGAAATCTCTCCCATTTTAGCGCCTAAACTACGCTTCATTTATTCCACCTCTTTTCTCTTATTAATTAATAATGCAATAATTAAGAAAATAATGCTATAAATACCTAATATAACGAACGATTGGATATTAAAACCATTACCTTTACCTAGTTCAAGTGCTAAATGACGTAAATGATACGTTGGTGTTAGTTTAGCAATTGTTTGCATCCAATCAGGAAATGTACTAACAGGGAACCACAATCCACCAATAATGGCTAATACAATATTAAACAGATTAGCTACGCTACTTGCTTTCTGTGTCTCACTAAATTGCGTAATGATTAAACCTAATGTCAAAAACATGCTAGCACCTAACCATAAAGAAACACCAGATAAAATCCATTCACTTGCACTTAGATCTACCCCTTTATAGAAGTGTGCTACGCTGAATAAAAGCAATATTGAAGCTAAAAATAAAGTCATTGTTTTAATAATTTTAGCTAAATAATAATTTAATACTGTGATTGGTGTAGAAATTAATCTTTTATACCAACCACTGTTTCTTTCCTCGATTATTTCTAATGGAAATTGCATCAGACAAAATCCCATTAAACTGAATACCGTCATACTATACATATACTCTTTGTAAAATACTTTTTTCGCATCTGCTGGCATATCAATTAATGATGTAAACAATATATAGAATGCCAAAGGAAATATAAAAGCCATAAATGATGATAATTTGCGTCGAAATAATAATTTGTATTCAATATCAAGTAACGTTATGATATTCGTCATAGTCTATTGCACCACTCTTTCTTCTTTTGAAAACATGAGTTCCAATAAAGATTTTTTATAAATTGTGACTTGATTTAAATCTACATTTATTTTAATTAGATTTGTAATAATTGCTTCAACATTTTCTGTTTGAATTTTTAAATTACCATTCGTAATTTCTATATCATATGTTTCTGAAAGTATTTGATATTGTTCTTCCGTAAAGGTCATTATTTCAATAATTGAATTATTTTGACTAAACAAGATATTATGTGGTGTATCATTAATTTTGATACTTCCTTGTTCTAAATAGACAACTTTATCAGCCATTCTTTCGACTTCTTCAATATAATGAGAGGTGTAAAGTATAGTTATACCATCTTCTTTAAGTTGCTCAATTAGATTCCAAAAGTGTTCTCTTGTTTCAATATCCATTGACGTTGTTGGTTCATCTAATATTAAAAATTGAGGTTTGCCTATTAAAGTTAGAACAAAGTCTAATAATCTCTTTTGACCTCCTGATAATTTATTAGTATATTGTTCCAATTGAAGATTAGAAAATTGAGTTAATTTTTGAAACTCATTAAATGTCATAGGATTGGTATATAATTGTTGATATAAATGATATAGTTCTTTTACTTTAATGAGCTTAGGTAAATTCGTAGTTTGAAATAATATGCCCATATTATGTGAGGATATTAAATTAAGTTTATCTTCGACTGTTCCACTATTTGCATGCTTATGACCTATAAGTATATCTATTAAAGTGGACTTTCCTGCACCATTTTTTCCGATTAATGCAGTACACTTTCCTTCCTCGATATCTAATGAGATATTATTCAAAACTGTCTTTTTACCAAACGATTTCTTTAATTGCTTTATATATATCATAACGACCTCACATCCTTTTAATTTATATATCTACTTTATCTTTTAATCGAATTTAAAATTAGTTTAAATTGTCACGATTTTAATATGACATTTGTCATATTAACTACGACGAGGTAGCAAAAAAGAGATTAAGCAACTTTAAATTGCTTAATCTCATAATTTTTAACTATTATTTTTCTCCATTTTTCTTTTTGAAACAGTTCTGCCAAAAAATAAATAAAGAATAAACCCGATTAATGGTAAAACAAACAATACAAAGAGCCACGCCCATGTAGAAGACGCACTTCTTCTATTTCTTTCTAAAAAGATGATAATAAAAGCTAGTACTAGATTTATCACAAAGCCTAGTGCTAATAAAATCGTAAAAACAGTTCCCAAATCTGGGCCGAACATGAATTTCATAAAATAATACTCCTATTTAATTTTATAATTTAAATTATTTACTTAGCATTTAAGATCAAGATGGCATTTAGCACTTCTTCATTATTTGGAAATTTACGTTCTTCTATTTTGTCTATTGAAATATTTAGAACTTCAAATTGACTTCCTTCATCACTTTCAAGATACATATTAATTTCTTTTTCTAACTCATCCAGTGTTTTTTCTTGAATCTTTTTAAATTTGATTTTACTCATTCTACAACACTCCAATTCAACTTATTTGTTCAAATCATAGTCTTTTTACATTTAAATCGCAAATTAATTCATACTATAACTTACATTTTATTAAAACGCTTACAATTATATATTCAAAATATTAAATTCACATAAGAGATAAATTATTGTATAATAAAGTCATTCTATTAAATTTTCAGAATAATTAAATTATTTAGATTGTGGGGTATTATATGATTTCTTTTGAAAATGACTACCTTGAAGGTGCACATGAAAAAGTATTACAACGAATATTTGATACCAATTTAATCCAGGCCTCTGGCTATGGTGATGATCAATTTTCAAAGCAAGCAGCTGAAGAAATTAAATCAGCCATCAAGTGTCCAGAAGCGACTGTACGATTCTTAGTTGGTGGTACGCAAACCAATCAAGTTGTTATTAATTCGATACTAGAGCCATATGAAGGTGTGATTTCAGCTGACACTGGTCACGTAGCTGTACATGAGGGCGGTGCTATTGAATTTAGTGGTCATAAAGTTTTAACTGTCCCATCTCACGAAGGTAAAATTAGACCAAAAGAAGTTAATGCATATCTAGATACGTTTTACAATGATTTTAAACGTGAACATATGGTCTTTCCAGGAATGGTTTATATTTCACACCCTACAGAATACGGTACTTTATATAGTAAAAAAGAATTGAAGAATCTTGCTGACGTGTGTAAAGAACATAATGTACCCTTATTTATGGATGGTGCGCGTTTAGGCTATGGTTTAATGAGTGATCAAAGTGATTTAACATTTGAAGATATTGCTAAATATTGCGACATCTTTTATATAGGTGGTACTAAAATAGGTGCGCTATGTGGTGAAGCCATCGTTTTCACTAAAAATAATGAGCCAAAACACTTTACCACTCGAATCAAACAACATGGTGCATTACTTGCTAAAGGTCGTTTAGTAGGTGTACAATTTCTGGAATTATTCACTAATAATTTATATTTAGATATTAGCCGTCATGCCATAAATATGGCTAATAAAATGAAAAAAGGATTTCTTGAAAAAGGCTATCAACTTTACTTTGATTCACCTACTAATCAACAATTTTTTGTACTTAGTGAAGAAAAGATTAAAGAGTTGAAACAAAAAGTAAAGTTCGCGATTTGGGAGAAATATGATGATAATCATCGTGTTGTTAGATTTGCGACAAGTTGGGCTACTACCGAAGAAAATGTGGATAAGTTATTAGGGTTAATTTAACATCTGAAAAACAGGACTTCCTAAAAGGAAATCCTGTTTTTAATGAAATTTATAATAAATACTAGCTATAATTACAATTAATACAAAGAGGCTTATGATTATTTCTTTTTTAGATGGTTCTCATTTTTCTATAGTGACTTTAATATTAAATTCCACTTTTTATTCTCCTCTTAAAAGTTTAAGTAATCATGTTAATCACATTCGCTACCTCGTTAATATTGAATTTTAAGTTGTATAATTTAATATTACACTTTATTTTTTTATATTGGTCACCTAAAGTTCTGAGTGCTGACCTTTATCATACACCTATTCTATTATTTACTTTTTGATAAGCTTCAATCACTTGTGGATAAAGATAAATTACTCTAGATCCAATCCGGCGAGTTACTTCGACAATTTCAGGTTCACAGACTATTTTATTTTGAAGTGTTGATTTACGGCTCTACGTCAAATCGGACTGATGAGTCCAAATATTGAGATTAAGCAACCTTAGGTTGTTTAATCTCTTTTTTTGTTGTTGAGGCAAATAGTCGCGAAGTTATAATAATTCGATTATGCAAATTATCATAATTTCTATAACCAAAAGATACCCTTTTAATGAGTTTGATTTTATTATTAATTCCTTCTAACGGACCGTTGGTCAGGTTAGAATATGTCATAGTATTTTCAATGAAAGCTAGTAAGCGTATTAAAGCTCTAATGACTGGGCGTAATTTAGGACACACATCTGAAAGATGAATAGAAAAGAGTTTATGATTAAATTTCTCTATTTGATTTTCTTTTAATAATCTTCTTAGCTCATGAACGTAGTGATATGTATTAAATAATTCTACATCTACACCTAATAAGTAATTTATAATGCCTTTTTCGGTTTTCCACTCTTTAAATAAATGGACTTTATGATAATTAAATGCTTCTAGCGTTTCAAAAGGTTTAAGAAATAGTTTCCAATAAATCA
>NZ_MAON01000006.1:0-34188 GCF_001922505.1 Staphylococcus sp. MB377
TTCTCTTGTCTGGTGACAATGGCAAGGAGGTCACACCTGTTCCCATGCCGAACACAGAAGTTAAGCTCCTTAGCGCCGATGGTAGTTGGATTTACGTTCCGCTAGAGTAGGACGTTGCCAGGCAAATCGTATGGATGCGATGAGCCGATATCGAGACCGAAAGGTCTCTTTTTTTATGCATAAAAACAAAATCGAGGGTTTAATAAGATAACAACAAATAAAAGTGTAATAGCTTTACGAGGAGAAAGTGTTTGAAGCCGATGAATTGAGAAAATTGAGAAGTGAGTTTAGTTGAGCTAAAAGAACAAGCAATTTTAGAAAATGAGGAAGGAAGCGAGCGCTTGTCTCGAAGTAAAGTAAGTTTCTTAGCGCCGGTGGTAGCAGATTTACGTTCCGCTAGAGAAAGAGTTATACCTTAACGAATAGAAAGTTAAAGTATAGAAAGTTAAAGTATTGAGTTACTTTACTTAGTTAAATCGCTTGTCTACACTGTAATTAAAGGAGTGCTAAGAATGATAATTAGAGCTTTAGAAGAAACAGACTTACAATTTGTACATCATTTAAATAACGAATATACGATTATGTCTTATTGGTTTGAAGAACCGTATGAATCATTAAGTGAGTTAAAAACGTTATATCAAAAGCATATTTTAGATGAATCAGAGAGAAGATTCATTATTGAAGATGATCACACGTCTATCGGTGTTGTAGAATTAGTGGAAATTAACTTTGTACATAGAAATTGTGAAATTCAAATTATTATAGATTCACAATTTGGAAATAAAGGGTATGCTAAAAAAGCATTTAAAATGGCAGTTGATTACGCCTTTTTAGTCTTGAACCTGAATAAAGTTTATTTATATGTGGATGTGAATAATGAAAAAGCAGTGCACATATATAAAAAAGCAGGTTTCATTATAGAAGGTGAATTAAAAGAACATTTTTATACTCAAGGAAAGTATAAAGATTGTTATGTCATGGGACTATTGAAAGCAAAGTGGATTGAGCAACGCGATGGCAATGATGATTTATCGCAAGTGCACTAAATAATTAGAAAGTGTGTATAATATGGAACTTCCAATTTTTCATAAATTATCTCAATTGGTAAATGAAAATGCTATTTCTTTACATGTACCTGGTCACAAAAATGGAACAATCGGTAATGTAAAAAATTTGGACTTTGAGATGGATATGACTGAAATTACGGGACTTGATGATTTGCATCACCCAGAAGATATCATATTAAAAAGTATGCAACATATTCATAAGCAACCGGATTATGACGCATATTTCTTAATTAACGGAACAACCTCAGGAATTTTATCAGTGATACAGTCATTTTCAAAATTAAAAGGGAATTATTTGATTAGTCGTAATGTTCACAAATCAGTCTTTCATGGATTGGACATTGTACAGCAACCTGCTGATATAATAGCAATGACTAAGAGTAATGATAGTAGTCAATATTTAGGTCCGGACACACAAAGTATGACATTTAATAATCAGAAGTTAGCTATTGTAACCTATCCAAACTATTATGGTGAATGCTTTGATATCAAAGCATTTGTAGATAGAGCACATTGTGAAGCGATACCAGTATTAGTTGATGAGGCACATGGTGCACATTTTAATTTAAAAAACTTTCCAAAATCTGCACTTGAAAGTGGCGCGGATTATGTTGTGCAGTCTTATCACAAGACATTGCCCGCACTCACGATGGGATCTATATTGTTTATTCATAAAGATGCGCCATTGAAAGATGAAATAGTGCGATATCTAGGATACTTTCAGACTTCTAGTCCTTCATATTTAGTGATGGCCAGTCTTGAGCTAGCACATCAATTTTATGTTGATTACGATAGTACGCTATTTTTTGAGAAAAGAAAGCAACTTATTGATACGCTAAATATGATTGGATTAACTACTATTTGTGTAAGTGATCCTTTAAAATTATTAATTCAGTATCAAGGGTATTCTGGATTTGAAATACAAACATGGTTTGAACAAATGGGTATATACATTGAATTAGCTGACGACAAGCAAGTTTTATTTGTATTGCCGTTATGGCATGAGGACGATAAGTATCCATTTGAAACACTATTAAACAAAATCACTAAAATCAATCTACCATGTCCTTTGTCAACTAAACAATCAACATCAATACATATACCGTTAGATGAAGGTACATACTTCCCACAAGATAGTGGTAACGTAACATGGGTTGATATTGATCAATCGATAGGTAAGATATTAGCAATGCACATCATACCATATCCGCCGGGTATCCCTGTTTATTTAAAAGGGGAAAGAATAACCCAAAATATGATAAAATTAATGCGAGAATATCTTCAAAAAGGCGATAGAGTTGAGGGTATAAAACAAGAAAAAATATTAGTTAAGGATGAATAAAATGTCGGCGTTTATAACATTCGAGGGTCCTGAAGGTTCAGGTAAGACAACTGTATTGCAACGTGTGTCTGAAAAGTTAGCTCAGGATTATCAGTTGATTGCTACTAGAGAACCTGGAGGAGTACCAACTGGTGAAGAAATACGTAAGGTAGTATTAGAAGGGGAAAATATGGACATACGTACAGAAGCAATGTTGTTTGCTGCTTCTAGAAGAGAACACCTAGTAGAAAAAGTTGTGCCCGCGTTAAATGATAATAAAATTGTCTTATGTGATAGATATATTGATAGTTCTCTTGCATATCAAGGTTATGCAAGGGGTATAGGTATTGAAGAAGTGAAGCAATTAAATGATTTTGCAATAAATGGTCTTTATCCAAATTTAACCATTTATTTAGATATTACGGCAGAAGTCGGTAGAGATAGAATACTTAAAAATCAACGAGATCAAAATCGGCTTGATAAAGAAGATATTGCATTTCACGAGAAGGTGATTGAAGGATATCGACAAATCATTCAAGAAACACCTCAGCGTTTTGCAGTGGTAGATGCGACACGTAATATTGATGATGTAGTCAATGAAACTTATGAGATAATCTTAAATTTTTTAAAATAATTATGATATAATAACAAGAAGAGGTGTTTTAAAATGAAAATGATTATAGCGATCGTTCAAGATCAGGATAGTCAAGAACTTTCAGACCAACTCGTGAAAAATAACTTTAGAGCTACAAAATTAGCAACTACTGGTGGATTTTTAAGAGCAGGTAACACTACTTTCTTATGTGGTGTAGATGATGACCGTGTAGATGATATTTTATCAGTCATTGATCATACTTGCGGTAATAGAGATCAACTTGTTTCACCAATGACACCAATGGGAGGTAGTGCAGATTCTTACATACCATATCCTGTTGAAGTGGAAGTAGGTGGCGCTACAGTATTTGTAATGCCAGTCGAATCATTCCATAGATTTTAACATTTAAAAGTAATGAATAATGAAATTAAGACACCTTAGATGAATAAACAATATTCGAGGTTGGGACATATGGCTTATGCTCTGGAACACTGATAGACGGTGTTTGAAGACAGATTTAGCAAACTTTTTTGCAACATGTTAAGTTGTAGAGAAACTCGATTCGACAAAATTTGAAATATAATTTTGCTAATCGGTAAGTTTGCATAAATTCTAAATGCTTTGGTCCTAACCTCTTTTATATTATAAAGTTGAATAAGGAGTAAGCAAGCATGGATGAACAACAAAAATTAGCGAATGCGTATCATTCAAATAAACTATCGCATGCCTACCTTTTTGAAGGTGATGATGCACAATCAATGAAGCATGTAGCGATGGAATTTGCAAAACTTATTCTATGTAATGGGAATCAGCAATGTGAAATGAAAGTTGAAACCTTCAACCAACCAGACTTCATGTATGTATCTTCTGAAGAAAATTCAATTAAGAAAGAGCAAATTGAGCAATTGGTACATCGTATGAATCAACTTCCTATTGAAGGAACACATAAAGTTTATATCATTGAAGATTTTGAAAAGCTTACTGTTCAAGGGGAAAATAGTATATTAAAGTTTTTAGAAGAACCACCTGAGAATACGATAGCCATTTTGTTATCAACTAAGCCAGAACAAATCTTAGATACAATTCATTCACGTTGTCAGCATGTTTATTTTAAACCAAGTGATAAACAAGACTTTATAGATAGATTAGTTGATGAAGATATTAATAGAGCTGTAGCTGAAATGCTAAGCACCTATACTACGCAACTAGAAACTGCAATAGATTTAAATGAAGAACATGATTTAGTTACACTTAGGAAAGTGATTTTACATTGGTGTGACTTATTATTAACGAATAGACCTATGGCATTAATTGGAATAATAGATTTAAAAAAAAATGCGAAAAATCGTAAGTTACAATTACTAACGCTAGCAGCCGTTAACGCGTTTTTTGAGGATATTATGCATGCCAAAATAGGAATTGAACGAGATTTTATATACACAGATTTAAAAGGTAATATAGAAAAATATGCGAATCAGTTATCGCTAAACCAAGTTATAACAATGTACGACCAAATTACAGAAGCGCACAAAAAATTAATGCAAAATGTTAATCCGACGCTTGTATTTGAACAAATAGTAATCAAAGGTGTGAGTTAGAATGCCAAATATCGTAGGTGTACAATTTCAGAAAGCAGGGAAATTGGAATATTATGCGCCTAATGATTTAGACGTAAATGTAGATGATTGGGTTGTTGTCGAATCTAAACGAGGCATTGAAATTGGAAGTGTAAAGTTTCCACCTAAAGATGTTGAAGATGGTGATGTCACATTACCTTTAAAAGAAATTATACGCGTTGCTACAGAGCAAGATATCGAAACGTATTATCAAAATGATGAAGATGCCACTAATGCATTACAATTATGTAAAGACTTAGTTAAAGAACAGCAACTGGATATGCGATTAGTTAATTGTGAATATACATTAGATAAATCAAAAGTAATTTTTAATTTTACAGCAGATGATCGTATTGATTTTCGTAAACTCGTAAAACATTTAGCACAAAATTTAAAGACACGTATCGAATTAAGACAAATCGGTGTTCGAGATGAAGCCAAATTACTAGGTGGTATCGGTCCATGTGGTCGTTCACTATGTTGTGCCACATTTTTAGGGGATTTTGAACCGGTTTCAATTAAAATGGCTAAAGATCAAAATCTGTCATTAAATCCTACTAAAATTTCTGGTGCTTGTGGTCGATTGATGTGTTGTTTAAAATATGAAAATGATTTTTATGAAGAGGCAAGAGCACAGTTGCCTGATTTAGGGGATAAAATTGTGACACCTGAAGGCAAAGGACAAGTCATTGGGTTGAATATTCTAGATATTTCAATGCAAGTTAAAATCGATGGTTTAGAACAGCCGTTAGAATATAAAATGGAAGAATTAGAAGCTTTTAATTAAGGAGGCACGTTACTTTTGAATCGCAATGACTTATTTGAAAAAATTGTAAAACTTGAAAGTAATGTTAATCAATTAAATCAGGAAATGAGTGAACTGAAAGCATTATCTATCCAACTTATTGAAGAAAATGTTGCCTTACAAGTTGAAAATGATAATTTAAAATCATTGATGGCTAAGAGTGAACAAGATGTTGAAGATGTCAAAGTTACCAATCGTATTGAAAAAGACAACAAGCCAATGAGTAAGGAAAGAGATAATAAAAGTTCAATTAAACATGTTAAGAAACCATTGCCAAGTAAGGATAACTTAGCAGTATTATATAGCGAAGGATTCCATATTTGTAATGGAGAATTATTTGGTAAACATCGATATGGTGAGGATTGTTTACTATGTATGAATGTATTAAATAGTTAGACCATTGGTCAGTTGATATTGCCAGTGGATTGACAGTACGTCGCAAATGTAAAGTGAAATTGATTAAAGCGTACGCTAATGATTAGGGATGGATTTCAACACTTTGAAATATAACGATGTGTTGTAAAGACATCTCTTTTTTAGGAGAAAAAAGATTATGTTAAAAGCTAATGAGCGTATTGATGACTTATTTAAAGAAAATTTGAAAATTATACAAAATGACGATGTTTTTTCATTTTCAACAGATGCTTTATTGTTAGGGCATTTTACCGAAGTGAGGAAGAATGACAAAATATTAGACCTTTGCGCGGGAAATGGTGTGATTGCACTCTTGTTATCAGCTAAAGGATCGCAAACAATTGAGAGTATCGAGATACAAGAACAATTGGCTGATATGGCTCGTCGTAGCTTCGAATATAACGATTTAACGAATCGATTATTAATGCATCACATGGATTTAAAAGATGTGTACCAAAACTTTAAACCATCTCAATATACGTTAGTCACGTGTAATCCTCCTTATTTTAAAAGCAATCAACGTCATCAACATCAAAAAGAGGCGCATAAGATTGCGAGACATGAGATTATGTGTACATTAGAGGATTGTATGTTGGCAGCGCGTCATTTATTAAAGCAAGGTGGTCGACTTATGATGGTTCATCGAGCTGAAAGGTTAATGGATGTCTTAACTGAGATGCGCAAAGCCACTATTGAACCGAAACGAGTGGTTTTTATTTATAGTAAAATTGATAAATCGGCTGTTACGATTGTAGTAGAGGGACGCAAAAACGGTAACCAGGGATTAACCATTGCACCACCATTTTACATCTATAACAATCAGGGTGACTACACTGATGAAATGAAAGAGGTGTATTATGGCTAAACATTATGTCTATATAGTTAAATGCAAAGATAATTCATTATATACGGGTTATACTACCAATGTAGAGGCACGTATTGCGACGCATAATGCAGGAAAAGGGGCTAAATATACTAAAACAAGACGTCCGGTAGTGTTAGTTTATCAAGAAATGTTTAGTTCAAAATCAGAAGCAATGCGAAGAGAGTATGAAATTAAAACATATAGCAGACAACAAAAATTAAAAATGATTGAGGAGCGTTAAATATGGCGACATTATATTTAGTGGGAACGCCTATAGGAAATCTAGGTGATATTACATTTCGTGCAATTGAAACTTTAAATAATGCTGATTTTATAGCTTGTGAAGATACACGAGTGACCAAAAAGCTTTGCAATCATTATGATATTCAAACACCTCTCAAATCATATCATGAACATAATAAGTCGCAGCAAACTGAGTATTTAATTGACTTGTTAAATGAAGGTTACAATATCGCTTTAGTGTCAGATGCAGGTTTACCTTTAATAAGCGATCCGGGTTATGAGTTGGTCGTTGCAGCCCACAGTTATGACATTCATGTAGAAACCGTGCCTGGTCCTAATGCAGGTTTAACTGCACTAATGGCAAGTGGCCTACCATCCTATACGTATACATTTTTAGGCTTTTTACCTAGAAAAGAAAAAGACAAAGTAGCAGTATTACAGGAACGAATGTTTCAAGATAGCACATTAATTATTTATGAGTCACCATTCCGTGTTGTTGAAACGTTAAAAGCCATTTCTAAAGTTGATGATACTAGACGTGTTGCAGTCGGTCGTGAATTAACTAAAAAGTTTGAACAAATTGTGATGCAAGAAGTTGGGCACTTAATAAATGCATTTCAAAACGATGAAATTATGCAAAAAGGTGAATTTGTAATCTTGATTGAGGGCGCTAAGCCTCTTGAAACTGAACAATGGTTTCAATCACTTACCATTTCAGAGCATGTCGAACACTATATATCAGAACAAAATATTAAACCTAAAAAGGCGATTAAGTTAGTCGCAGAAGATCGTCATATGAAGACTGGAGAAGTTTATGACATATATCATGATGTCAATCAATGATGTGGCAATGAAACGTTGATTAATTAAAAATTTTTCTGGGAAAATGGGCAATGAAAATCTTATGAAATACCCCATAAATTAATGAATTTATGGTAATGTTAATAGGATACGACATTAGAAAATTGATATGAGTTATAATAAGAAATAACTTAATATAAAAGGATATCGTGATGCGTTTAAGTATCAAAATCCATAATGAACAAAATAACACGTATATATTATTATTTTGTAAACGATGAGGAGGACTATTGATGGCGAAAGAAACATTTTATATTACAACCCCAATTTATTATCCGAGTGGTAATTTACATATCGGCCATGCATATTCAACAGTAGCTGGTGATGTAATTTCACGTTATAAACGTATGCAAGGCTATGATGTTCGTTACTTAACTGGTACAGATGAACATGGCCAAAAAATTCAAGAAAAAGCTCAAAAAGTAGGTAAAACTGAATTAGAATATTTAGATGAAATGATCAGTGGTATTAAAAGTCTTTGGAGTAAGTTAGAAATCTCTAATGATGACTTTATTCGTACTACAGAAGATCGTCATAAACAAGTAGTAGAAAAAGTTTTTGAGCGTCTTTTAAAACAAGGTGATATTTACCTTGGTGAGTATGAAGGGTGGTATTCGGTACCAGATGAAACATATTACACTGAATCGCAATTAGTAGATCCAATATATGAAAATGGCAAAATTGTTGGCGGAAAAAGTCCAGATTCAGGTCATGAAGTTGAGTTAGTTAAAGAGGAAAGCTATTTCTTTAATATTAATAAATACACAGATAGATTATTAGAATTTTATGATGCTAATCCAGATTTCATTCAACCGCCTTCAAGAAAAAATGAAATGATTAACAACTTTATTAAACCTGGTTTAGAAGATTTAGCTGTTTCACGTACATCATTTGACTGGGGCGTCAGAGTGCCATCCAATCCTAAACACGTTGTATACGTATGGATTGATGCATTAGTAAACTATATTTCTGCATTAGGATACTTATCAGATGATGATGAATTATTCAAGAAATATTGGCCAGCAGATGTGCATTTAATGGCTAAAGAAATTGTACGTTTCCACTCAATTATTTGGCCAATTTTATTAATGGCGTTAGACTTACCGCTTCCTAAAAAAGTATTTGCACATGGTTGGATTCTGATGAAAGACGGTAAAATGAGTAAATCTAAAGGTAATGTGGTAGATCCTAACGTATTAATTGACCGCTATGGTCTTGATGCAACACGCTATTATTTAATGCGCGAACTACCATTTGGCTCTGATGGAGTATTCACTCCTGAAGCTTTTGTAGAGCGCACTAACTATGATTTAGCAAATGACTTAGGTAACTTAGTAAATCGTACAATCTCTATGATTAATAAGTATTTCCAAGGTGAACTGCCTGCATATGAAGGTCCTAAACATGAACTAGACGAAGATATGGAAGCATTAGCACATGAAACTGTGAAACATTTCAATGAAAGTATGGAAAGTTTCCAATTCTCTGTAGCTTTATCTACTGTATGGAAGTTTATTAGTCGTACAAATAAATATATCGATGAGACTACACCATGGGTATTAGCTAAGGATGATAGTCAAAAAGATATGCTTGGTAATGTCATGGCACATTTAGTTGAAAATATTCGATATGCTGCAGTATTACTACGTCCATTCTTAACACATGCGCCTAAAGAAATTTTCAAACAACTGAATATTAATGAACCTGAATTATTTGAATTAGAAAGTCTTGAACAATATGGTGCATTAAAACAACCGATTATGGTAACTGAGAAGCCAACACCAATCTTCCCACGTTTAGACACTGAAGCGGAAATTGCATATATTAAAGAATCAATGCAACCTCCAAAGTCTGAAGAATCTAAAGATGAAGTGGAAGAGCCAAGTAAAGCGCAAATTGATATTAAAGATTTTGATAAAGTTGAAATTAAAGCAGCAACAATTACTGATGCTGAAAACGTTCCAAAGTCTGATAAATTGTTAAAAATTCAAACTGACTTAGGTTCAGAGCAACGTCAAATTGTTTCTGGAATCGCTAAGTTTTATCGTCCAGAAGATATTATCGGAAAAAAAGTTGCAGTGGTCACTAACTTAAAACCTGCTAAATTAATGGGTCAAAAGTCAGAAGGCATGATTTTATCAGCTGAAAAAGATGGTGTCTTAACATTAGTTAGTTTACCAAGTGCAATTCCAAATGGTGCAGTTATTAAATAGTAATAAATTGTAAAATTAGGAGAGATAAAATGTTAATCGATACACATGTCCATTTAAATGATGAACAATATGCGGAAGATTTAACTGAAGTCATTTCTCGTGCGAGAGAAGCAGGCGTTGATCGCATGTTTGTCGTTGGTTTTGATACACCGACAATCGAACGTGCTATGGAACTGATTGATCAATATGATTTTATTTATGGAATTATAGGTTGGCATCCTGTTGATGCGATTGATTTTACAGATGAACGTTTACAATGGATTGAAGAGTTATCAAAGCATCCTAAAGTTATTGGTATTGGAGAAATGGGCTTAGATTATCATTGGGATAAATCTCCAGCTGAAGTTCAAAAAGACGTATTTAGAAAGCAAATTACTCTTGCTAAAAGAGTGGGCTTGCCTATCATTATTCATAATCGCGAAGCTACGCAAGATTGTGTAGATATCTTAATGGAAGAACATGCTGAAGAAGTAGGCGGAATTATGCATAGTTTCAGTGGTTCTCCTGAAATTGCAGATGTAGTTATTAATAAGCTGAACTTCCATATTTCTTTAGGTGGTCCAGTTACATTTAAGAATGCTAAGCAACCTAAAGAAGTCGCAAAACATGTACCTATGGATAGATTGTTAGTTGAAACAGATGCGCCTTATCTTTCACCTCACCCATATAGAGGTAAACGTAATGAACCAGAACGTGTGACTTTAGTTGCTGAACAAATTGCAGAATTACGTGGTATGTCATATGAAGATGTATGTCATCAAACTACGGAAAATGCTGAACGTTTATTTAAATTAAAATAATAATATATGTCTGAGAAAGATGTTAAACCGTGTCTGTCATGGTATGATTTTATAAACATGACACACGACATCTTTCTCATTTTTTATGTGATAAGTAGTTATAATATATGTGAAATGAATTTGAAAGGTAAGGATTTTTTATTATGAAAATCAATGAATTTATCGTAGTAGAAGGTAGAGATGACACAGAACGAGTAAAGTCGGCTGTTGAATGTGATACGATTGAAACAAATGGGAGTGCTATCAATAAAGAGATTTTAGCAGTCATCCAAAATGCACAAGAAACAAGAGGTGTTATCGTATTAACTGATCCTGACTTTCCCGGTGATAAAATACGTCACACGATTACAGAACACGTTTCAGGTGTTAAACATGCATACTTAGATAGAGAAAAGGCTAAAAATAAACGTGGTAAAATCGGTGTTGAACATGCGCATCCAAAAGATATTAGAGACGCATTAATGCACGTCAGTTCTCCTTTTGAAGAAGCGGAAGAATCAATCGACAAAAGTGTTCTCATAGACTTAGGATTAATAATTGGTAAAGACGCACGTCGTAAAAGAGAAATACTAGGTCGTAAATTACACATCGGACATTCAAATGGCAAGCAACTGCTTAAGAAACTCAATGCATTTGGTTATACTGAATCAGATGTGCGCGAAGCGTTATCTATGGAAAAGGAGAGTGAATAAAAGGTGGAGAGAAAAGATATTGCGACACCTTCAAGAACTAAGGCATTGTTAGATCAGTTTGGATTTAACTTTAAAAAAAGTTTAGGACAAAATTTCTTAGTAGATGTGAATATCATTCATAAAATTATAGATGCAAGTGAAATTGACGACAACACAGGTATTATTGAAGTTGGTCCCGGTATGGGTTCTTTAACAGAGCAATTAGCTAAAAGAGCTAAAAAGGTGATGTCATTTGAAATTGATCAACGACTTATACCTGTACTAAAAGAAACGCTAGCGCCATATGACAACGTTACGATAATTAACGAAGATATATTGAAAGCAGACATTGGTAAGGCGGTTAAAACGTATTTGAATGATTGTGACAAAATCATGGTCGTAGCTAATTTACCATATTATATTACAACACCAATTTTATTGAATTTAATGCAACAAGATATTCCGATTGATGGTTATGTTGTTATGATGCAAAAAGAGGTTGGTGAACGTTTAAATGCCCAAGTAGGAACAAAGGCTTATGGTTCATTATCTATTGTTACACAATACTATACAGAAACAAGTAAAGTGTTAACGGTTCCTAAAACAGTTTTCATGCCACCACCTAATGTAGATTCTATTGTTGTTAAATTAATGCAAAGAGAGACGCCACTCGTCAGCGTGGATGACGAAGAAACTTTCTTTAAATTAGCTAAAGCAGCTTTTGCGCAAAGACGTAAAACAATTTACAACAATTATCAGAATTTCTTTAAAGATGGAAAAAAGCATAAAGAAAGTATATTAAAATGGCTTGAACAAACAGGTATTGATCCTAAAAGACGTGGGGAAACACTATCAATACAAGATTTTGCACGATTGTATGAAGAAAAGAAAAATTTCCCAGAATTAGAAAATTAAATTGTTGACAAAGCGCTACTACATTGATAAAATTTAAATTTTATTTGACATAACCTTGCGAAATATGGTATTATGTAACTTGTAGCGAGGTGGAGCAATATGCCAAAATCAATTTTGGACATCAAAAATTCTATTGATTGTCATTTAGGAAATCGTATTGTACTAAAAGCCAACGGTGGTCGTAAAAAAACAATCGAACGTTGCGGTGTTTTAAAAGAAACGTATCCTTCAGTATTCGTTGTTGAATTAGACCAAGATAAGCATAATTTTGAAAGAGTTTCGTATACATATACGGATGTTCTTACAGAGAACGTACAAGTTTCATTTGAAGAAGATAATCATCAAGAAGTAGTTGCACACTAATTTAGACATAAATATAGAGTGGTTTAGTGTATTACAACTCTATAAATTAAAATGTATTGGGTGTTGGGCTTATTAAGTTCAACACTCTTTTTTTGTAGAAGATTAAGATATGCGTCGAACGTGAGACAGTGAATGCTTCTATCTCACTTCCAATCATTTTACTTAAAAATAATATAATTTCATTAGAAAACGTATATTAGTAGATTAAATTGATTGTTTTATTAAGATTTTACATAAATTTGTCATGTATCTATCAAATATTTTAAGTCTTTATGTTAAAATCATCTTATTACTATAGATGAAGAGAGGGCGGAAAAATGATATATGAAACGGCACCAGCCAAGATAAATTTGACGCTCGATACACTTTTCAAAAGAGATGATGGATATCATGAAATTGCAATGATTATGACGACAGTTGATCTGAACGATCGATTATCTTTCCAAAAAAGAAAAGATAAAAAAATCGTTGTTGATATTGAACATAACTATGTTCCAAATGATCATAAAAATTTGGCTTATCGTGCAGCACAATTGATGTTGGAAACCTATGATTTAAATGAAGGTGTCACCATTACTATAGATAAAGATATCCCCGTTTCTGCCGGTTTAGCAGGAGGATCAGCTGATGCAGCTGCTACGTTGCGTGGTATTAATCGTCTGTTTAATTTGGATAAATCTTTGCATGAACTAAGTGATTTGGGAATACAAATTGGAACAGACATTCCGTTTTGCATCTATAACAGAACTGCTGTATGCAAAGGTAGAGGTGAAAAGATACGCTTTTTAAAAAAGCCACCTTCAGCTTGGGTAGTTTTAGCGAAACCTAATTTAGGTATATCATCCGCGGATGTATTCAAGGCGTTAGATTTGGATGATGCACATCATGTAGATACAGAAATGTGCGAGAAGGCGATTGTTGAAGGTGATTATAAACAGTTATGTGAAAGCTTATCGAATCGTCTAGAACCAGTATCAATGTCAATGCATCCTGAAATTGAAAAAATAAAAAATAATATGTTGCAATGTGGTGCAGATGGCGCATTAATGAGTGGTAGTGGTCCAACCGTATATGGGCTTGCTCAAAAAGAAAGCCAAGCGAAAAAGATATATAATGCTGTTAATGGCTGCTGTAATGAAGTGTATTTAGTAAGATTATTAGGATAGAAGGGTGAACAACAAATGAGGTATAAAAGAAGTGAACGTATCGTCTTTATGACACAGTATTTAATGAATCATCCAAATCAGTTAATACCTTTAACTTTTTTTGTGAAAAAATTTAAACAAGCGAAGTCTTCAATTAGTGAAGATGTTCAAATTATTAAGAATACTTTCCAAAAAGAAAAACTAGGTACAGTTATTACGACTGCAGGTGCTAGTGGTGGTGTAACTTACAAACCAATGATGAGTAAAGAAGAGGCTTCGGAAATTGTTGAAGAAGTTATTGAACTACTTCAAGAAAAAGAACGATTATTACCTGGTGGATATCTTTTCTTATCAGATTTAGTAGGTAACCCTTCTTTACTTAATAAAGTTGGTAAATTAATTGCTAGCATTTATATGGAAGAAGATCTTGATGCGGTTGTAACAATCGCTACAAAAGGGATATCGCTTGCTAATGCGGTAGCTAACGTATTAAATTTACCTGTAGTAGTAATTAGAAAAGACAATAAAGTTACTGAGGGATCTACTGTATCGATTAACTACGTGTCTGGCTCTTCACGTAAGATCGAAACAATGGTGCTTTCTAAACGTACATTAGCTGAAAATTCTAATGTACTTGTCGTGGATGATTTTATGAGAGCAGGAGGTTCAATCAACGGTGTCATGAATCTTATGAATGAGTTTAAGGCACAAGTTAAAGGGGTATCTGTACTTGTAGAGTCAAAAGAAGTTAAACAAAGATTGATTGAGGATTATACTTCTTTAGTTAAATTATCTGATGTTGATGAATACAATCAGGAATTTAAAGTAGAACCTGGCAATAGTTTGTCTAAATTTTCTTAAAAGGAGTTTATTACATCATGAAAACAATTAACACTAAAAAAGCACCAGAAGCTTTAGGACCATACTCACACGCTATGGTTGTGAATAATTTAGTATTCACATCTGGACAAATCCCATTAGATACTGAAGGGAATATTGTCAGTGATGATGTGAAAGAGCAAACAAAACAAGTGCTAGACAATTTGTCTCTCGTACTTGAAGAAGCTGGTTCGGATTTAAACTCAGTTGTGAAAGCAACCATTTTTATCTCCGACATGAATGAATTTCAACAAATAAATGAAGTCTATGGTAGTTATTTCAGTGAACATCAACCAGCGCGTAGTTGTGTTGAAGTTGCAAGACTACCTAAAGACGTTAAAGTTGAAATTGAAGTTGTAGGTAAAGTAAAAGGAATATAATTTCCTTGATTAAAGAATTGTCAAGCTTCTAACAAACAAAGATATATATACTAGGGGGGCTCACTACATGAAAGTGACAGATGTTAGACTTAGAAAAATAGAAACAGATGGCAGAATGAAAGCACTTGTTTCAATTACATTAGACGAAGCTTTTGTAATTCACGATTTACGTGTAATTGAAGGGAACTCAGGTCTTTTCGTTGCTATGCTAAGTAAACGTACACCAGATGGTGAATTCCGTGATATCGCGCATCCAATCAACTCTGATATGAGACAAGAAATTCAAGATGCCGTTATGAAAGTATATGACGAAACAGATGAAGTTATTCCAGATAAAAATGCTTCATCAGAAGATTCAGACGAAGCTTAAATAAATCATACATTATGGCAGGTTCAGCATTTAAATTTGTTGAACCTGCTTTTTAAATATCAAGTGCGGTATAAAGCGTTTTACTAGTGAATACATATTTTGAAAAATTTAAATAGACTAAATTATAAAACCTTCTAAATCTTGAAACTCGAACTTGAGTTAAATTATAATAAATTAGAAGTGTAAAATTTATTGGAGGGTTACCACTCATGCAAAGAAATGCAGTAATATTAGCAGCTGGAAAAGGTACTAGAATGAAATCAAATAAATATAAAGTGCTACATAAAGTTGCTGGAAAATCAATGGTAGAACATGTGTTAACAAATGTTAAGAATGCTGGTGTTAACCAAATCGTGACAATTGTAGGTCATGGTGCTGAAGACGTTAAAGAAACATTGGGGAACCAATCGTTATATAGCTATCAAAAAGAACAATTAGGAACAGCACATGCTGTAAAGATGGCTAACGAACATTTGAAAGAAGTGGAAGGTACAACTTTAGTTGTTTGTGGAGACACACCGCTCATTACAGCTCATACGTTACAAAAGTTAATTGAGCATCATGAAAGTACTCATGCGCAAGCGACAGTATTATCAGCAACTGCTCAGATTCCGTTTGGTTATGGGCGAATTGTTCGCGATGAACAACGTAGACTACAACGTATTGTTGAAGAAAAAGACGCGTCAGAAGCACAAAAAGCATTAACGGAAATTAGTTCTGGAATTTTTGCGTTCGATAATCGAGTTCTTTTCTCTAAATTAGAAGAAGTTAAAAATGATAATGCTCAAGGTGAATACTACTTGCCAGATGTGATCAGCTTAATCTTAGCTGATAATGGCGTCGCTGAAGTTTATCACACAGACGATTTTAATGAGATTATGGGTGTAAATGATCGTGTCATGTTAAGTAATGCGGAAAAGGCGTTGCAACAACGTATTAACATTGAGCATATGAGAAATGGTGTAACTATTATCGACCCTACAACTACATTTATTGGACCAGATGTCAAAATAGGTAGGGATACAATTATTGAACCTGGTGTACGTATTAATGGTGAAACAGAAATAGGAGAAGAAGCTGTCATCGGTCAATACTCTGAAATCAACAATAGTCATATTGGCTCAAAAGTTGACATTAAACAATCAGTTATTAATGATTCAATCGTTGGTGATAAAACAAAAGTTGGACCATTCGCGCAACTAAGACCTGGTTCAAACTTAGGTTCAGATGTAAAAGTGGGTAACTTTGTCGAAGTGAAAAAAGCAGATCTTAAAGATGGGGCTAAAGTATCTCACTTAAGTTATATTGGAGATGCTGAAATCGGTGAACGTACAAACATTGGTTGTGGTTCAATCACAGTAAATTATGATGGTGTTAATAAATTTAAAACGGTTGTAGGTAAAGATGCATTTATTGGATGTAATACTAACTTAGTGGCACCTGTAACTGTTGGTGACGGTGTGTTAATCGCTGCAGGTTCAACAATTACCGACAACGTCCCTAATGAAAGTTTAGCCCTTGCGCGTGCCCGTCAAATCACAAAAGAAGGATATCTCAAAAAATAATTTTTTGATAAAATTTGGTATCTCTTTTCCACAATTTTTTGTTGAACATAGTAAAAGCGATTAATTTTTTATATAATGAAAGTGTCTAAGTTAAAAATTGGAGGACTATAAATGTTAAATAATGAATACAAAAATTCATCTTTAAAGATTTTCTCTTTAAAAGGAAATGAGCCATTAGCACAAGAGGTAGCTGATCGAGTAGGGATTGAATTAGGGAAATGTTCTGTTAAACGCTTTAGCGATGGAGAAATTCAAATCAATATTGAAGAAAGTATTCGTGGATGTGATGTTTTCATTATCCAACCAACTTCAAATCCGGTTAATTTACACTTGATGGAGTTATTGATCATGATTGATGCTTGTAAGCGTGCATCAGCAGCTAATATCAATATTGTGGTTCCATATTATGGCTATGCACGTCAAGATAGAAAAGCACGTAGCCGTGAACCTATTACAGCTAAGTTAGTAGCTAACTTAATTGAAACAGCTGGTGCTAATCGCATGATTGCATTAGATTTACATGCACCACAAATTCAAGGATTCTTTGATATTCCAATTGACCATTTAATGGGTGTACCAATCATTGGTCAACATTTTGAGAATGACCCTAACATTGACCCAGAAGAATGTGTCGTAGTATCACCGGACCACGGTGGCGTTACACGCGCACGTAAACTTGCTGACATTTTAAAAACTCCGATTGCAATTATTGATAAACGACGTCCTAAACCAAACGTAGCAGAAGTAATGAATATTGTTGGTGAAATTGAAGGACGCACTGCGATTATTATTGATGACATTATCGATACAGCAGGAACAATCACTTTAGCTGCACAAGCTTTAAAAGATAAAGGTGCTAAAGATGTGTATGCTTGTTGTACACACCCAGTTTTATCAGGTCCTGCTAAGGAGCGTATCGAGAATTCAGCAATTAAAGAATTAATCGTTACAAATTCAATCTTATTAGATGACACACGTAAACCGTCAAACACTAAAGAATTATCAGTAGCTGGATTACTTGCTCAAGCAATTATACGAGTATATGAACGTGAATCAGTAAGTGTATTATTTGACTAAAGTTTACAATTGCGTTTGACTTATACATTTCAACCGTGTATAATACATTCGTTCGTGGTTTTACGAACTAATAAACACTTGCAAGCAACTTATAAAGTTGATGGGTAAGTGAAGGGAAGTCCAGAACTTTATATTCTCACGATAATAAGTATCTAGACTTGAAAATGAAAGGTGGAAATACGAATGGCTTCATTAAAGTCAATCATCCGTCAAGGTAAACAAACACGTTCTGACCTTAAAAAATTACGTAATACAGGTAAAGTACCTGCAGTAGTTTATGGTTATGGTACTAAAAATACTTCAGTTAAAGTTGATGAAGTTGAATTCATCAAAGTTATCCGTGAAGTAGGACGTAACGGTGTTATCGATTTAGGCGTTGGTTCTAAATCAATCAAAGTTATGGTGTCAGATTATCAATTTGACCCACTTAAAAACCAAATTACACACATCGACTTCTTAGCAATCAACATGACTGAAGAACGTACTGTTGATGTACCAGTTCATTTAGTAGGTGAAGCTGCTGGTGCTAAAGAAGGTGGCGTAGTTGAACAACCATTATTCGACTTACAAGTTACAGCAACTCCAGAAAATATCCCTGAATCAATTGAAGTTGACATTACTGAATTAGAAGTTAATGACAGCTACTCAGTTTCAGATATTAAAGTTTCTGGCGATTTCACAATTGAAAACGACCCAGAAGAATCTGTTGTAACAGTAGTTCCTCCAACTGATGAACCTACTGAAGAAGAAGTTGAAGCTATGGAAGGTGAAGCAGCAACTGAAGAACCTGAAGTAGTTGGTGAAGAAAAAGAAGAAGATAGCGAAGAAGAAAATAAAGACGAAGAATAATTCGTTGATTGTTATCTTTATGGGAGTGGAACATGAATTCTTAATGAATTCTGTTCTACTCCCTTTTTGTGTTATTATAGGGAATGTTATAAAATAATGAATAATTGATATATGCACAATTCTATTCAGTTAGTCGTTATAAATGAATCACAATGGAGGTAACATCGTATGAAATGTATTGTGGGTCTTGGGAATATAGGCAAGCGATTTGAGTTAACAAGACACAATATCGGTTTTGAAGTCATTGATTACATTTTGAAGAAACATAATTTCTCATTAGATAAACAAAAATTTAAAGGTGCTTATACTATTGAACGTTTAAATGGTGACAAGGTTCTATTTATTGAACCAATGACTATGATGAATCTGTCTGGTGAAGCAGTAGGGCCATTAATGGATTACTATAATGTTGAAGTGGAAGATTTAATCGTCTTGTATGATGATTTAGATTTATCTCAAGGTCAAATCCGCTTGCGCCAAAAAGGTAGTGCTGGAGGACATAATGGTATGAAGTCTATCATTAAACATTTAGGTACAGATCAATTTAAACGAATTCGTATTGGCGTAGGGAGACCAACGAATGGTATGTCAGTACCTGATTATGTATTACAGAAATTTTCAAAAGAAGAGATGATTACTATGGATAAAGTGATTGAACATTCAGCACATGCTGTGGAAGCTTTTATTGAAAGTTCACGCTTCGACCATGTAATGAATCAATATAATGGAGAAGTCAATTGAGATCTATCATTTCAGACTATATTCAAAATGATAAACGTTTCCAGGAACTCAATGATGTATTCGGTCATCAAAACATTCTTGTAACTGGTCTCTCTCCCTCTGCGAAAGCTACGATTATCGCTGAAAAGTATCTAAAAGATCAAAAACAAATGTTGTTAATCACTAACAACTTATATCAAGCAGATAAATTAGAAACTGATATTTTACAATATGTCGATCATTCTGAAGTTTATAAATATCCTGTACAAGATATTATGACTGAAGAATTTTCAACGCAAAGCCCTCAACTTATGAGTGAACGTGTAAGAACACTGACTGCATTAGCTCATAATAAGAAAGGGTTATTTATCGTTCCTTTGAACGGATTGAAAAAGTGGCTCACACCGTTTGAACTTTGGAAAGATCATCAAATTACACTTAGAGTAGGCGAGGATATAGATGTCGATGAATTCTTAAATAAATTAGTGAATATGGGATATCGTCGCGAGAGTGTTGTATCACATATCGGCGAGTTCTCATTGCGTGGAGGTATTATCGATATTCACCCTCTCATAGGTCAACCTGTTCGAATAGAATTGTTTGATACAGAAGTTGATTCAATTCGTGACTTTGATGTTGAGACGCAACGTTCAAATGACAATATTGAAGAAGTTTCAATCACAACAGCAAGTGATTACATTATTACAGATGATGTCATTCAACATTTACAATCAGAATTGAAAACCGCTTATGAAACAACACGACCAAAAATTGACAAGTCTGTTCGTAATGATTTGAAAGAGACATATGAAAGTTTTAAGTTATTTGAAACAACGTTTTTTGATCATCAATTATTACGTCGCTTGGTGGCATTTATGTACGAGCAACCTTCAACGCTTATTGACTATTTTGCAAAAGACGCCATCATTGTAGCTGACGAATATAACCGTATTAAAGAAACTGAAAAGACGCTAACAACTGAAGTGGACGATTTCATTCAGAACTTAATAGAAAGTGGAAACGGATTTATCGGTCAATCATTTATGCAATTTGATGGTTTTGAGTCGTTATTGAAGGATTATCCAGTGACGTACTTCACTTTGTTTACGTCCACTATGCCTGTTCAGTTACAACATATTATTAAGTTTTCTTGTAAACCAGTACAACAGTTTTATGGGCAATACGATATTATGCGTTCTGAATTCCAACGCTATGTACACAACGACTATCATATCGTGGTGTTAGTAGAAACTGAAACGAAAGTTGAACGAATTCAATCGATGTTGAATGAGATGCATATACCAACTGTTACTAATGTTCACAATGACATTAAATCTGGCCAAGTCGTTGTTACAGAGGGTAGTCTTTCAGAAGGTTTCGAATTACCTTATATGCAACTTGTTGTTATAACTGAGAGAGAATTGTTCAAAACAAAACAAAAGAAACAGCGTAAACGTACTAAAACTTTATCTAATGCTGAAAAAATCAAGTCATATCAAGACCTTAATGTTGGTGACTACGTCGTACATGTACATCATGGGGTAGGGCGTTATCTTGGTGTTGAAACTTTAGAAGTTGGAGATGTTCACCGAGATTATATTAAATTGCAATATAAAGGCACAGACCAACTCTTTGTACCAGTCGATCAAATGGATCAAGTTCAAAAATATGTTGCTTCAGAAGATAAGTCGCCTAAATTAAATAAACTTGGTGGCTCAGAATGGAAGAAAACAAAAGCTAAAGTTCAACAAAGTGTCGAAGATATTGCTGATGAATTAATCGCATTATATAAAGAACGTGAAATGTCGGTAGGTTATCAATACGGTGAAGATACCGCTGAGCAAAGTGCATTTGAAATGGACTTCCCATATGAATTAACGCCTGACCAAGCGAAATCGATAGACGAAATTAAAGGTGATATGGAACGCGAGCGACCAATGGATCGTCTATTATGTGGTGACGTAGGTTATGGTAAAACAGAAGTTGCTGTTAGAGCAGCTTTTAAAGCAGTAATGGAAGGGAAACAAGTTGCATTTCTTGTACCTACAACGATTTTAGCGCAACAACATTATGAAACGTTAATTGAACGAATGCAGGATTTTCCGGTACAAATTGAATTGATTAGTCGATTCCGTTCAACTAAAGAAGTCAAAGAAACTAAAGAAGGTCTTAAATCAGGATACGTTGATATTGTTGTTGGAACACATAAATTGTTAGGCAAAGATATTCATTATAAAGATTTAGGATTATTAATAGTCGATGAAGAACAACGTTTTGGTGTACGTCATAAAGAACGTATTAAGACAATGAAGACGAATGTAGACGTACTGACGTTAACTGCAACGCCTATTCCTAGAACATTACACATGAGTATGCTAGGTGTACGGGATTTATCAGTCATTGAGACACCTCCAGAAAATCGCTTCCCTGTACAAACTTATGTGTTAGAACAAAATAATAATTTTATTAAAGAAGCTTTAGAACGAGAATTATCACGTGATGGACAGGTATTCTATTTATACAACAGAGTTCAATCCATTTATGAAAAACGTGAACAATTACAGATGTTAATGCCGGATGCTAATATTGCCGTTGCACATGGTCAGATGACAGAACGTGATCTTGAAGAAACAATGCTAAGCTTTATTAATGGCGAATTTGATATTTTAGTGACTACAACGATTATTGAGACAGGTGTAGATGTACCTAATGCGAATACTCTAATCATTGAAGAAGCAGATCGCTTTGGATTAAGCCAATTGTATCAATTGCGCGGTCGTGTAGGACGCTCAAGTCGAATTGGCTATGCATACTTCTTACATTCTGCGAATAAAGTGCTAACTGAAACTGCAGAAGAAAGATTACAAGCTATTAAAGAATTTACTGAATTGGGTTCAGGATTCAAAATTGCCATGCGTGATTTAAATATTCGTGGTGCCGGAAACTTACTAGGTAAACAACAACACGGCTTTATTGATTCGGTTGGCTTTGACTTGTATTCACAAATGTTAGAAGAAGCGGTTAATGAAAAACGTGGTATTAAAGAAGAAGAACCAGATGCACCAGAAGTAGAAATGGAACTCAACTTAGATGCCTATTTACCTGCAGAATACATTCAAAATGAGCAAGCAAAAATTGAAATTTATAAAAAACTACGTAAAGTCGAAACAGAAGAACAATTATTTGATATTAAAGATGAATTGATAGATCGATTCAATGATTATCCAGTTGAAGTTGAACGTTTACTTGAAATGGTTGAAATTAAAATACATGCGCTACATGCAGGGATAACTTTAATTAAAGATAAAGGTAAGCAAATTGAAGTGTCATTATCAGCGAAAGCAACAGGACAAATGAACGGTGAAGAACTGTTTAAACAAACACAACCCTTAGGACGTGCAATGAAACTAGGTGTTAAAGAAAATCGCATGCATGTAACACTTACCAAGTCTAAGCAATGGTTAGATAACTTGAAATTCCTTGTGAGATGTCTTGAAGGAAGTATGGTTATTGAAGATGAAAACTAAAAGCATATCAGAATCTAAATCTACACAATTGTTATCATCTAAGAGTTCAAACGAGTTCAAATACATTGAACCCTCTAACCACACAGCGTTCAATGGCGTTGTGATTCTAACCCTTGCACTCATCATAGTTAAAATTTTAAGTGCAATTTACAGAGTGCCTTACCAAAATGTTCTCGGAGATACTGGGTTGTATGCTTATCAACAAATATATCCAATTGTGGCGCTAGGGATGATTTTATCTATGAATGCTATTCCAAGTGCGGTAACGCAAACGCTGGGTATTAATGGACAACCGTCTTCGTTTTCAAAAGTGCTAATACGATTTCAAACGTTAGGCATAGTAATATTTTTAATGCTCTTATTATTAGCGCACCCAGTGGCTATATTGATGGGAGATTCAAGACTTGCACCTATGATACGAATGGCAAGTTTGAGTTATTTATTTATTGGTATATTAGGTGTGTGTCGTGGTTATTACCAAAGTCAAAGACGTATGAATATACCCGCTATTTCCCAGGTTATTGAACAAATCATTCGTGTTGGTCTCATCATTGTAGCCATTGGTTTATTTATGAGTAAAGATTGGTCAATATATCAAGCAGGAACGATTGCTATTTTAGCTTCTGCACTTGGTTTTTTAGGTTCAAGTCTCTTTTTAATAGTTATGAAACCTTTCTCTTTTAAGATGCAGAATTTATCAGCAAATATACCTTGGAAAGACTTACTTATGGCTACACTTGTATTTGCATTGAGCCAATTATTGGTCATATTATGGCAATTTATAGATAGCTTTACAATTGTTCATACACTACAATCACACGGCCTACATTTTAAAGAAGCAATCATGCAAAAAGGAATTTATGATCGTGGAGCTTCATTTATACAAATGGGTTTAATTGTTACGACAACTTTTAGTTTTGTGTTAATCCCACTTTTAACTGAAGCAATCGAACAACGAAATCAAATTAAAATGAATCTTTACGCTAATGCATCGCTTAAAATCACTATATTAATTAGTTCAGCAGCTGGTATAGGATTAATTAATTTATTACCTATGATGAATGCAGTCTTCTTTAAGACCAATAGTTTAGGTTTTACACTTGGATCCTATATGTTAACGGTTATCTGTGTATCGCTTATAATGATGTATATTGCATTATTACAAGTACTCAATTGCATTCGTCCAATATTGATTGGTGTAACTATTGGCTTAGTAGTGAAAGGGATACTTAACGCCCTATTGATTCATCATTATGGTATTGCTGGCGCTAGTATTAGCACTGTTTTGTCCCTTATTTGTTTTGTAATTATACTGCATAAAGAAGTTCTTAAGCAGTATCACTTTAGTCAAATGAAACCATTCATTTTGAAAATGTTTACTGCGCTTGTCATCATGACGATAATCATTCAAATTAGTATGCAGGTATTACCTCAAGCGGGACGTATAGTTGGACTTATAGAGTTAGTTGTTGTGGCAATCATAGGCATTGCCGTATTATTAATGTTAGTTATATATATGAACATCTTAGGTTATAGAGAATTAAAACATTTGCCATTTGGCGAAAAGCTTTATCATATAAAGAAAGGACGACATTAATGACACATACAATTACAATTGTTGGTTTAGGAAACTACGGTTTAGATGAGTTGCCACTTGGTATCTATCGTTTTTTAATACAACAACCGCTTGTTTATACTAGGACACTAGACCATCCTGTAATTAATCAATTACAAGATGAGCTTAAATTCGAAAGTTTTGATACTATTTATGAAAAGAATGAAGATTTCGATTCTGTGTATCAACAAATTGTTGATGTATTAATTGAAAAAGCGCAATCACAAGATGTTATCTATGCCGTACCTGGACATCCACGTGTAGCTGAAACAACGACGGCCAAGTTGTTAGACTACAATGACCATCATCAAGACGTGAATGTTAAAATGCTAGGTGGTAAAAGTTTTATAGATGATATTTTCGCAGCGATTAACCAAGATCCAAACGATGGTTTCACTTTGTTAGATGGTACGGCATTAACCGAACAGTTATTAAATGTGCGTACACATACACTTATTACTCAGGTATATAGTGCTATGGTTGCAGCAGATATTAAAATCACTTTGATGGAACATTATCCAGATGATTTTCCAGTCAAAGTAGTGACTGGCGCACATAGCACTGGCGCCTCTGTACTAGAGGTACCTTTATTTGAACTTGACCATCACGAAGACGCATTTAATAATTTAACAAGTGTCTACGTTCCTAAAGTGACAAATGATGAAGTATTATATCGAAACTTTGATTATGCAGTAGAGATTATAAATCGCTTAGTCGATGATGAAACTGGTTGCCCATGGGATCGTGTTCAAACTCATGCCTCCCTCAAACGCTATCTATTGGAAGAAAGCTTTGAATTATTCGAAGCAATTGATAATGAAGATGATTGGCACATGATAGAAGAATTAGGAGATATCTTTCTTCAAGTTCTCTTACATGCAAGTATTGGCAAAAAAGAAGGCTATATGGACATTCAAGAAATCATTGAAAGCTTAAGTGCTAAGATGATTCGTCGTCATCCACATATTTTTGGTGATGAAAAAGCGGCATCGATAGAAGAATTAAATGACATTTGGCAGACAGCTAAAAGTAAAGAAGGTAAAGCACCACGAGCTAAATTTGAGAAAGTGTTTGCAGACCACTTCATGGCATTGTATGATAAAACCAAAAATAAGGATTTTGATGAAGAAACCCTTAGAAACTTTTTGCAACAAGGGGAGAAAGATTTATGAGATTAGATAAATATTTAAAAGTATCGCGACTTGTTAAACGTCGTACTTTAGCGAAAGAGATAAGTGATCAAGGACGTATTACCGTTAATGGAAATGTAGCTAAAGCTGGAACAGATGTTAAGGTAGAAGATGAATTAGTTATTCGTTTCGGACAAAAGCTTGTTACAGTTAAAGTAACTGGTTTAAGTGAACATGCTTCTAAAGAAAACGCTAAAGGTATGTACGATTTAATTAAAGAAGAACGTATTAATCAGAACCAATTTGAAGAAGAATAGACTGAAGGAGGTGACAAGCAATGAGTAAAAAGGTAGAAGAAATAGGGAATCAGTATACCTCCGAAAAGAATCGAAAGAAGCAACGACAACAAAAGAAAATGCGCGTTGTTAGACGAAGAGTAACTGTATTCGGTGGGATATTATTAGCAATCATAATTATTCTATCCATCATGCTTGTCGTCCAAAAACAAAGCAATGATAAAGCAGCAGTTGAGCGTAAACATAAAGAGGAACAGTTTCAGAAAAAGCAAGACGAGGAAATCGCATTAAAAGAAGAACTTAGTAATTTAAATAATAAAGACTACATAGAGAAAGTAGCAAGAGACGATTATTACCTGAGCAATAAAGGTGAAGTTATTTTTAAATTGCCTAATAATGATGATTCTAAGTCTAAATCCTCTAATGACAACTGATAACATTAAGGATAATCGTTTTTCTTAAATAAGAATGAATTATCTGGTTTTATAGCATTGTGAAAATATTAAAACAGGAATATAATAAGGTTAAAATCGAATCAAAATCGGGAGGATTTATTTAGAATATGTCAATCGAAGTAGGAAACAAGCTAAAAGGTAAAGTTACTGGTATCAAAAAATTTGGTGCATTCGTAGAGTTACCTGAAGGGAAAAGTGGCTTAGTTCATATCAGTGAAGTGGCTGATAACTATGTTGAGAATGTTGAAGATCACCTATCAGTTGGAGACGAAGTTGAAGTTAAAGTCTTATCTATTGCAGATGACGGTAAAATTAGCCTTTCAATAAAAAAAGCAAAAGATCGTCCTCGTAGACCACAACATAAATCAAATCACAATAGACCACCACAACAAAAAGGTGAAGATTTTGAAAAGAAATTAAGCAATTTCTTAAAAGATAGTGAAGATAAATTAACATCTATTAAACGACAAACTGAATCAAGACGTGGTGGTAAAGGTTCAAGACGCTAATTTATAATATATTATTTATATAACAATTGGTAATAGCAAAGGTAACATTCACCGTAAGATAAACAATTGTCGTCCTATCGAATTGCCCTTTATTTTATGTAAGATATGTTATTTTTGCGGGGTGGAACTTAAAATTCAACAATGAATTTTAGTTCCACTCTTTTTTTGATGACTACATTGTAATATTGCAATAAGGTATATTCATGTTATTAAGGAGGTCTTTGTGTTGAAAGTTAATACGTCACTATGGAGCAATACTGATCATGTTGTGATTGCTGTTTCGACAGGTATAGATAGTATGTCACTTTTACACAATTTACTTTCACAATCATCTCGTACTTATAAACAATTGACCTGTCTTCATGTTAATCACGGCTTACGAGAGGCATCACATAAGGAAGAAGCGTTTATAGAAGCATTTTGTAAACAATATGAGATACCTTGCTATGTAAAGCGTTTGAATTTAACGGATGTAGTAGCGCAAGGGAAGAGTATACAAGCTGATGCTCGACAATTGCGTTATGAGTGGTTTGACGAAATGATGAAAAGGTTAGATGCAGATGTATTACTTACAGCACATCATTTAGATGACCAGCTAGAAACAATCTTCTATAGACTATTTACTGGACGTTCTACACGAAGTACTCTAGGGATAGATGTTCAATCAATTCGTAATCATTACACAATATGTCGCCCATTACTTGAAGTTTCAAAAGAAGACATACGCGACTATCAGCACAAATATCAAGTTCCTTATTATGAAGATAGCTCAAACAGTGACAATAAATATGTTAGAAATGACATTCGCAATCGACTATTACCAGCGATTAATCAAAATGCAGATCTTGATAGCGCGCATTTACTAAAATTGAAACGTTGGCATGATATTCAATTACAGGAGAATCGAAAAAAAGCCCAATCCTTTATAGAGAATGATTGTCTAATTAATAAAAATGGAACTCAAATACAATTTTCACGAAATGTATTTAATCAACTTGATGATATAACTAAAATGATATTGTTAGATCAGCTCTTCGAACAACTTCAGTTGAATAAGGCATTTTCAGAGAAACAATATCATGAATGGTTTGATCAGATTAGTAATCAAATCGCACAATTTGAGATATCCCTCACTGAAAAATGGATAATTCAAATAGCATATGATAAATTTATTATATTGGCGAAAAATGAGCCGTCATTATTAGATAATCAAATCGTGAATGATGCAGATACATATCGTTTCGGACATTATCTCGTTGTTATACATCCGACGATTCCTAAACAACAATTACCATTATTGATACGAACTCGTCACAATGGAGATAAAGTCGAACTAAATGGACAAAAAGGTCATAAAAAAGTGAGTCGTTTGTTTATAGATCACAAAATTCCAAATGATGTGCGCATGCAAATGCCATTAATTGAAGATCAATACCATCAAATTATTGCTGTAGGTAATTTATATATTGCTAAGGCATATAATCAACATATAGAAATCAAAAAAATTGGAGATGAATAACGAATGAAAGACGACTTAAAAGAAATATTGTTAACTGAAGAAGATATACAAAATATTTGTAAAGATTTAGGAGAACAATTAACTAAAGATTATAAAGATAAACCACTTGTATGTGTGGGTATTCTAAAAGGTTCTGTTATGTTTATGGCAGACCTAATTAAACGCATCGACACACATTTAGCAATTGATTTTATGGATGTTTCAAGCTATCATGGCGGAACTGAATCAACTGGTGAAGTTCAAATCTTAAAAGATTTAGGTTCATCTATTGAAAATAAAGACGTCCTAATCATTGAAGATATTTTAGAAACAGGTACAACATTGAAATCAATTACTGAGTTATTGCAATCACGTAAAGTTAATTCACTTGAAATTGTTACATTACTGGATAAACCAAATCGTCGTAAAGCTGATATTGAAGCTAAATATGTTGGTAAGAAAATTCCTGATGAATTTGTTGTAGGTTATGGATTGGATTACGCTGAACATTATCGAAATTTACCGTATATTGGCACATTAAAACCAGAAATTTATAACAAATAAGTGAAATTCATTTAGATGTTAATATAATTAAATCGTGTTTAAGATATAATAACTATACTTAATAAATGAATTAGTGTAGACTCATTTTATATGCTTAAACACATTTTAAAAACTTATCGTTTTTTAGAGAACTTAAGTTTTAAAAAGTTTGATAACACAAGGATTTTGAAAAGTATTACAAAAGTTGAAATGCTAGCCTTTAAGAGAAGTTTTGTGTTACAATTTTTGTTAGCTTTATTATAGAAATAGGAGGAAATGACGCATGCAAAAAGCTTTTCGCAATGTGCTTGTTATCGCAATTATTGGCGTTATTATATTCGGCGTATTTTCTTACATAAATGGGAATGGCAATACACCGAAACAACTTTCCTATTCACAGTTTGTAGAGAAATTGGATAAAGGTGATTTAAAGACCTTAGAAATCCAACCTGAGCAAAATGTGTACTTGGTAAGTGGTAAAACAAAAAATGATGAAGATTATTCTTCAACGATTTTATACAATAACGAAAAAGACTTACAAAAAATTACAAATGAAGCAAAAAGCCAAAAAGGACTAGATTTTAAAGTTAAAGAAGAAGAGAAACAAAGTGTCTTCGTAAGTATGTTGACAACATTAATTCCTGTATTAATTATTGCTTTCCTATTCATTTTCTTCCTTAGCCAAGCACAAGGTGGCGGCGGTGGTGGTCGTATGATGAACTTTGGTAAATCCAAAGCTAAAATGTACGATAATCAAAAACGTCGTGTACGATTCTCGGATGTCGCTGGTGCAGATGAAGAAAAACAAGAATTAATTGAAATAGTAGATTTCTTAAAAGATAATAAGAAATTCAAACAAATGGGTTCAAGAATACCTAAAGGTGTATTACTTGTAGGCCCTCCTGGTACAGGTAAAACATTATTAGCACGTGCCGTAGCTGGTGAAGCAGGTGCACCTTTCTTCTCAATCAGTGGTTCAGACTTTGTTGAGATGTTCGTTGGTGTCGGTGCAAGCCGTGTGCGTGACTTATTCGAAAATGCGAAAAAGAATGCACCATGTATTATCTTTATCGATGAAATTGATGCAGTAGGACGTCAACGTGGTGCAGGTGTTGGTGGCGGTCACGATGAACGTGAACAAACGCTTAACCAATTACTAGTTGAAATGGATGGTTTCGGTGAAAACGAAGGTATTATCATGATTGCTGCAACTAACCGTCCTGATATCTTAGACCCAGCATTACTACGCCCTGGTCGTTTCGATAGACAAATTCAAGTTGGCCGTCCAGATGTTAAAGGTCGTGAGGCTATTCTTCACGTACACTCTAAAAACAAACCACTTGATGAAACTGTTGACTTAAAAGCTATTTCACAAAGAACACCTGGTTTCTCAGGGGCAGATTTAGAGAATTTATTAAATGAAGCATCTTTAATTGCTGCACGTGAAGGTAAAAACAAAATTGACATGCGTGATATTGAAGAAGCTACAGACCGTGTTATTGCTGGTCCAGCTAAAAAATCACGTGTCATTTCAGATAAAGAACGTAATATTGTGGCTCACCATGAAGCGGGTCATACAGTTATCGGTATGGTACTTGATGAAGCAGAAGTTGTTCATAAAGTAACAATTGTTCCACGTGGACAAGCTGGTGGTTACGCAATGATGTTACCTAAACAAGATCGTTTCTTAATGACAGAACCTGAATTATTAGATAAAATTTGTGGTTTATTAGGTGGTCGTGTATCCGAAGATATCAATTTCCATGAAGTATCAACTGGTGCATCAAATGACTTCGAAAGAGCAACTCAAATTGCACGTTCTATGGTTACTGAGTATGGTATGAGTAAAAAACTTGGACCATTACAATTCTCATCTAGCGGCGGTGGACAAGTATTCTTAGGTAAAGATATGCAAGGTGAACCTAACTATTCTGGTCAAATCGCTTATGAAATTGATAAAGAAGTTCAACGTATTATTAAAGAACAATATGAACGTTGTAAACAAATCTTATTAGACCATGAAAAAGAACTTAAACTTATCGCTAAAACATTGTTAACAGAAGAAACATTAGTAGCTGAACAAATCCGTTCATTATTCTATGATGGTGTATTGCCTGAAGTAGATTATGATGCTGCTCGTGTTGTTAAAGATGAAGATTCTGACTATAGCGAAGGTAAATATGGTAAATCTTACGATGATATCCGCGAAGAACAACTAGAAGAAGGTAAAGAAGACATGCGAGAAGATCGTAAAGAAGATAATGATCAACATCGTGGACATTCAAATAATGAAGAAGACACAGGTCATGAACAATCTCCAAATATCGATAAGCCATATAATCCAAACGATCCAAACAACCCTAGCAATAGATAAGTTTAAACTGGATTATTATCTCCTTTGAGTAAGGCAATGCCCCTTAGTCAAAGGAGATTTTTTAATATGTAGTGATCGTGAAAGAGACAACATTAGAGTTGAAAGCAAGTTACTTCATATTCTTATTAAACAAGTGTAGAATAAGTATCCTTAAAGGGAAAATGTAGAAATAATTGAAAGATTAAAGCATAAATAATATCAATATAAAAATAAATGTACTAAAGGAGTTTATAAGGATGACACATGATTATATTGTAAAATCATTAGCTTACGAAGGAGAAATACGTGCGTACGCTGCGCTAACAACTGAATCAGTGCAAGAAGCACAAACACGTCATTACACTTGGCCAACAGCTTCAGCTGCTATGGGCAGAACAATGACAGCAACTTTATTAATGGGTTCGATGCTTAAAGGTGAACAAAAATTAACAGTAACAGTTGATGGTAAAGGCCCTATTGGAAGAATCATTGCAGATGCAGATGCTGAAGGTAATGTACGTGCCTATGTGGATAAACCACAAACGCATTTTCCATTAAATGAACAAGGTAAATTAGATGTTAGACGAGCAGTTGGTACAGACGGGTCCATCCAAGTAGTGAAAGACGTTGGTATGAAAGACTATTTCTCAGGTGCAAGTCCGATTGTATCAGGTGAATTAGGAGAAGACTTCACATACTATTTTGCGACAAGTGAACAAACACCTTCATCAGTTGGTTTGGGTGTGTTAGTAAATCCTGACAATTCTATTAAAGCTGCTGGAGGATTTATTATTCAAGTAATGCCAGGCGCTAAAGATGAAACTGTAACAAAATTAGAAAATGCTATAAATAATATGCAACCCGTTTCTAAATTAATTGAACAAGGATTAACGCCAGAAGGTATTTTAAAAGAAATACTTGGTGAAGATAACGTTCAAATCTTAGAAACTATGCAAGCTCAGTTTGAATGTAACTGTAGTCATGAGAAGTTTCTAAATGCAATTAAAGGTTTAGGAGAAGCTGAAATCCAAGATATGATTAAAGAGGACCATGGCGCGGAAGCTATTTGTCACTTCTGTGGTAATAAATATAATTATTCAGAAGCTGAACTTGAAGACCTATTAGCTTCAATGAATGCATAATTAAAAATATACTAAAGGCGATAAACCATTATGTGTTTATTGCCTTTTTTATAGGGAAACTAAAATAATGTAAAAGTAAAATGTAACTTCAATTCTAAAATAAGAGAATTAGCTTTTTCTTTTTAGAAAATTCTGATAGAATATAGTTATATCCGATAAAAAAACTAAGTTTTAAATATGAAAGTTAAAAGGAGCGTTTTTTCAATGGCACAAAAACCAGTAGATAACATTACTCAAATTATTGGCAATACACCGGTAGTAAAATTAAGAAACGTTGTAGATGAAGATGCAGCAGATGTTTACGTAAAACTAGAATACCAAAATCCAGGTGGTTCAGTAAAAGACCGTATCGCATTAGCTATGATCGAAAAAGCTGAAAAAGAAGGGAAAATTAAACCAGGTGATACGATTGTAGAACCAACAAGTGGTAACACAGGTATCGGTTTAGCTTTCGTATGTGCAGCTAAAGGTTATAAAGCAGTATTTACAATGCCTGAAACAATGAGTTCTGAGCGTCGTAACTTATTAAAAGCTTATGGTGCAGAATTAGTTTTAACACCAGGTTCAGAAGCTATGAAAGGCGCTATTAAAAAAGCAAAAGAATTAAAAGAAGAGCATGGTTACTTTGAACCACAACAATTCGAAAACCCAGCCAACCCTGAAATTCATGCGTTAACTACAGGCCCAGAATTAGTAGAACAATTTGAAGGTAAACAAATCGACGCTTTCTTAGCAGGTGTAGGTACAGGTGGTACTTTATCTGGTGTAGGTAAAGTCTTAAAAGAAAAATATCCTAATGTTGAAATCGTTGCTATAGAGCCTGAAGCATCACCAGTATTAAGTGGTGGTGAGCCAGGACCACATAAATTGCAGGGTTTAGGTGCAGGATTCGTACCGGATACTTTAGATACAAATATTTATGATAGTATCATCAAAGTAGACAATGATACAGCTATGGAAACATCTCGTCGCGTTGCTAAAGAAGAAGGTATCCTAGCAGGTATTTCTTCTGGTGCTGCAATTCATGCTGCAATTCAAAAAGCTAAAGAATTAGGTAAAGGTAAAACAGTTGTAACAGTATTGCCAAGTAATGGTGAACGTTACTTATCAACACCTTTATATTCATTCGATGATTAATTTTTAAACAATATTTATACGCTAGTGAAGCTTAATTTTGCTTCGCTAGCGTTTTCTTTTTGAAGAGATGAATACCTTGTTTTAAATTATGGCTCTACGTCAAATCGGACTGATGAGTCCATATATTGAGATTAAGCAACCTTAGGTTGTTTAATCTCTTTTTTTGTTGTTGAGGCAAATAGTCGCGAAGTTATAATAATTCGATTACGCAAATTATCATAATTTCTATAACCAAAAGATACCCTTTTA